>NZ_MTPV01000040.1:0-86872 GCF_002009585.1 Arthrobacter sp. SRS-W-1-2016
ATCAGGAACGTCGCCAGCGTCACGATGAACGACGGCAGCTTCGTCTTGACCAGGATCCACCCATTGATGAAACCGATCGACAGGGAAACCAGCAGGGCGATGACCACCCCCACCCACGCATTCATTGAGAAATACCAGCTGAAAAGCGACGCGGTCAGGGCCGAGGAAATCACGGCCACACCGGTGGAAAGGTCGAACTCGCCGCCAATCATCAACAACGACACCCCCACCGCCATGATCCCGATCGTCGAGGAACCATACAGGATCGTCGCCAAAGCATTCGGCTGGGTAAACGTCCCGGACACCGAAGCAAAGAAAATGAAGAGGACAACCGCCCCCACCAGGGCACCGACCTCAGGACGGGCCATCAACTTGCTCAACGGGCTCCGCTTCGCGACCCGCTCATCCGCGGCATTTTTGGGTGCCGGGGCAGTAACTAAAGCCATGGAACACACTTCCTTCTCTGTCAGCTCGCGCGGCAAGGGAGTCATGCCGCGCGAGCTGAACCATCATCGGATTAGCGGATGCCCTGCTGAACGAACTTCAGCACATCGGAAATGTTGGACTTGTCAACGATCGTCGGACCCGTGAGGACGGGCTGGCCGCCACCGATCTTGAAACCACCAAGCTTGTTCTGCCAGATTGCGTCAATGGACATGTAGCCCTGGAGCCACGGCTGCTGGTCCACAGTGAACAGGACCTTGCCATCGTTGATCGCCTGCGCGAGCGCGGGGTTCAGGTCGAAGCTGGCCACTTTGATCGGGCTGTTGGCATCTGCCACGGCTTTGATGACGGTCAAGGTGATCGGTGCGCCGAGCCCGATGATCACGTCGGCATCCTTGCTGGCCTGGAGCTTCGCCGTCGCGGTGGACTGTACGGCCGTCATATCGGCCCCGTTGACATAAAGGATCTCAGTGCCCGGCACCTTCGTCTTCACACCCGCGCACCGCTGTTCGAGTTGCACCTGTCCCTGTGACTGGATCACGCAGATGGGGTGTTTGTAGCCCTGCGACGCGAGCTTGGCGCCGACCGCTTCGCCAGCCAGGGTCTCGTTCGATCCGAAGTGGGTGAACGCTCCCATCTGCGCGGAGACGTCCCCACCAGCGTTGAAGCTCACCACCGGGATGCCCGCGTCGGTAGCCTTCTTCAGCACATCCTTCATGGCGCCCGGGTTGGCGATCGTGACCGCGATGCCATCAACCTTCTGGTCGATGGCCTGCTGCACGAGCTGGGACTGGCGCCCCGCGTCGGCATCACTCGTGTAAAGAACCTCGACATTGTCCTTCGCTGCCGCGGCCTCCGCACCCTTGCGCACGATGTCCCAGAAGGTATCGCCGGCCTCGGCGTGGGTGATGAGCGCAACCTTGATCCGCGGAGTGCTTGCCGCTTGCCCGCCACCCGCGGCGTTGGCGGTGTCGGCCGGCTTTCCGCCCCCGCTTGAGCATGCTGCCAGGGCCAGAAGCGGTACTACGGCCAGCGCCACTGCGCCTCGCCGCCAATTGAACTTTGCCACGTGAGATCTCCTTTGATGTCGCGTACTTCGACCGTCGACCCCGTTGCTGTGCCTTCAAAGACATGGTGGGAGGACGGAACCATCTAGCTGTGAACGGATGTGATCCACATCGCTTTGTGGAACGCTCCAACGCTAAATCAAGGCTTGACCAATTGTCAATGGAGCGTTCCAATTAGATTGTGACTGGGTATCGACGCCCTCACCTGCCGCAACTAGCCGCGCACCGGCGCGAGGAGAACGATGACGTACTCAAGCACACCCGAACTGATTGCGACCTGCTGGACCAGCGCAGGGAATATCGCGCCGTTGACCAGCCCGGAGATCAGTCCCGTCCCCATCGTCCAGCGTTTGGAAGCAATCGCCTCAACCGGATGGTCAGGCTTTGGATTGGCGTACGACGATCTCGTCGCGGCAAGGGACACCATCGGTTTCTCCGGGCTCAAGACTCTCATTGACCAGGCGGGCTTCCGCCACGTCGAAGTCGAGTTACTCACCAACTGGTGGGACGATTCCCTGTCCCATGAATGGAGGCCGCAGTTCGAGCTGCTCCTCGATGCCGCGGAAACGCTGGGGGCGCGCTTCATCAAGATTGGAACGGCGTTCGGCGAGCCATTGGAAGATCTTGATTTCCTGGTGGAGCCGCTGCGGCGCCTTGCAAAGGAAGCCTCGGAAAGAGGAACTCGGATTGCCCTTGAGCCCATGCCGTTTTCGATGGTCGGATCGATTCCCGCGGCCGCCGAACTCATGCGGTCGGTCGATATGCCCGAATGTGGGCTTGTTGTTGACTACTGGCATGTCTTCCGTGCTGGAACGAGATTGGAGGAACTGTCCCGCAGCGTGACCGCCGAGCAGATTTTCGGGGTGGAACTCAATGACGCTGACGCGGAAATCAAGGGGACGCTCTTCGAGGACACTCGCGACAATCGCCGCCTTTGCGGAGAGGGCGACCAAGACGTCGCAGGGTTCATCACAGCGCTCCAGGCCATCGGTTTCAAAGGGCCGTGGGGTGTGGAAATACTCTCCGAACAACACCGCACACGTCCGGTTCGCGAAGCGCTGGAATCCGCCCGCTCGACGGCGCTTGCCTGCTTTCCGCCCTCAGTTCCATGACAAAGCAACGGCATCTCGAGCATGACTGGCGTGCCGTGGCGGGTGAAATCGTCGAAGTCCGGCACGGCGAAAAGACGGTACGCATAGGCTTTGTGGACGCGGTCACCCCCGACGGTGGAATCCTATGGATCGAGGGACACGGCGCGGAACCCCGCACAATGTTCGAACGCACCGAGGGATTCCACGTATGGATTGAGTACAAATGGGAAGCCGGAGTATGCCGCTAGCCAGGTTTCACCCGCCATCGCGCGAAACGCAAAGAAACGTTGTGACCCAGCTAATGGCGCGGATCTCGGGGTGCTGATAGCTTCCTAATGATCGGCTGAATTGATTGGTGGTGTCCCGTTGCGATCAATCATGGCCCATTTCCGTGCGCTTAATACCATTCCACCGGCAAGCAACGATCACCTGGCTGCCGTCCGCGTCGCGCTGAGCGTCGCCGTGCCGGCGCTGGTGCTTCTCGCGGTTGGCCGGACGGACCTCATCATTTACGCCGTGTTCGGCGCCCTGACCGGCATGTACGGCCGTGCCGAATCGCACCAACTGCGGCTCAAGCACCAGGCCCAGGCTGCAGCGGTGCTCCTGGCCGGGGTCTCGGTGGGCACATTCTTGTCCGTCTCCCACATCCATTCATGGGGATTGGTAGCAGTCGAAGCGCTCCTGGCGGGCGCGGGCTCGCTGTTCTCGGACAAGGTGCGGCTCAAACCCAACGGCCCGTTTTTCGGAATCCTGGCCCTGGGGGCATGCGCTTCCGTCCCCGCGCACATTCCATTTTTCGCTGCAGTCCTCATCTGCGCGGCATCGGCTGCGTTCTCGATGGTGGTTGGCTTCGCCGGATGGCTTCGGTACCGGGGGTGGGAACGCGGCGCCATCCGGGACATTCCGGCATTCAATACTCAGCTGCGGCAGGCAGCCGGGCTTCACGCGGCCAGGTATGTGCTCGCCGTCGGCGCGGCAGGTGCTTGCGGAGTGCTCACGGGCAGCGGGCACCCGCACTGGGCCATGTTCGCGGCAGCTGCCCCGCTGGCCGGTGCCGACACCCCGGGGCGGCTGCACCGCGGCATCCACCGCATCGTGGGGACGTTCCTCGGATTGGCGATTGTCGCCGTCGTACTCTTTCCGGGACCACTCTCTCCGCTGCAGTATTTCCCGGGACAAAGCGCCCTCATCCTGGCCCTGCTGGTGATCGGTTTCCAGTTCCCTACGGAGTTGTTCATGGCCCGGCATTACGGCTGGGCGATGGTGTTTTTCACCCCGGTCATTCTGCTCATGACTCAGTTGGCGGCGCCCGCGGATCCTGGAGTGCTCGTTCTCGAACGCGGAGTAGAGACGCTCGTGGGAGCCGTGATCGGGATCGCCGTGGCCCTGCTGGTCCAAGCGCCCCGGCTTACTTCGCGGGGCTGATCTATTTCAGGGGTCTCCGGGGCGGACCCGACGTAAGCTTCGCCGGCAGGAAACGCATGACGGCGGTGATCGCTTTGTACCGCTTCGTCGGGATGGATACCCCTTTGCCCTTCGCGTTGTCTTCCAGTCCTTCCCGGACAACGCGCTCGGCCTTGAGCCACAGGAAACGCGGAGCCACCGATTTGTCCATGCCCATGCGATCGTGGAATTCGGTGTGGGTGAACCCCGGGCACACCGCGGTGACTTTCACTCCGCTGCGGGCATAAGCAGTGTTCGCCCAACGGCTGAAGCTGACTTGCCAAGCCTTGGCTGCCGAATAGCTTCCCCGGTTCGCGAACGCCGCAACGCTGGCGACGTTGATGATCCTCCCGGACTTGCGTGCCAGCATCACCTCCAAGGCCGCGTGGCACAGCTCCAGGGGTGTCTGGACATGCAGTCGCAAATGCCGCTTTTCGTCTTCCACATCGTTCTTCTCGAAAGAATTCAGCAAACCGATTCCAGCATTGTTGACCAGCACGTCCACCGGCCGCGAAGCGTCCCGCAGCCTGGCTGCAACAGCCGCAACCCCGACGTCGGAGGTCAAGTCCGCGGGCAGGACCTCCACCGAGATACTGAAGTCCCGCTCAAGCACCTCAGCGCTTGCCCGCAGCCGGCTTTCGTCGCGCGCCACGAGGACGAGGTGGTGGCCGGATTCGGCCAGTTGGCGCGCGAATTGGGCGCCCAGCCCGGCAGTAGCACCGGTGACCAAGGCGGTGAGTTCGTTGGCACGAGTTGTCATGCGCCCAGACTAGCCTCGTTAACCCTCCGTGTGGTGATGTACGCCCCGGCCGTCAATCGGCAT
The DNA here is from genome assembly GCF_002009585.1 of Arthrobacter sp. SRS-W-1-2016. Taxonomy (NCBI): domain Bacteria; kingdom Bacillati; phylum Actinomycetota; class Actinomycetes; order Micrococcales; family Micrococcaceae; genus Arthrobacter; species Arthrobacter sp. SRS-W-1-2016. Next base: position 4,869 of record NZ_MTPV01000040.1, read on the forward strand.
CTCGACGGCGGTACTCGTTCGTTTCCTGTGCTCGCGGTAGAGTGCCTCAAAATGCGCCCGTATAAACCGCCGAAGGCGGGGCAGCGGCCGCCAAAAAAAGAGGGAACAGACAGTGGACGAAGCTCATGCCAGGATTGAATTCCGCGAAATCGACGAGCACGGTAATTCGCTGGAGCATCACCTAGAGACACCTGAGGCCGTCCGAGGGGGCTCGGTGAATCCGTTCATCATCGGGCTGTGGGCACTGGAGGTGGCGCTCGTCATAGGCATCATGGTGATCATCAACGAGGCTATGACCCCGTTCACCCCCAGTCCGGGAAATACGATGCCCCCCGCGTACTTCTTGACAATCATGATCCCGCAGCTTCTCCTGGCCGCGGCCCTGATCTTGGCGACGCTGCTGTTCTGGCACGCTTGGCAATGGCAGAAACGGAAGGCACAAAAGTAGGCACCTTCCCGGGATGGCAGGAAAGACGCCGCGCATTCGTCTCGCTTACCGCTAGGACTGAGGTGGCGTGCGGCTGGGGTCTCAGATCCAGCCGCACGCCGTGCAGGGATCCATTGATCCCCGCACGCGCCCCGGGCCGTGAGTCGCATGGGGGCGCACGGCCCCATGGGCACGGCCTGGCATGCGGTCCATCGAGAACGAGCTCCTTCGTTGCGGCCCCCAACAGGTCCGCCAGGAGTCTCATTCCTTCCCATGCCAGGCACTAACTATGTGTCGCGGGGACGTGAATCGTGTCGCGAACGTCGCAAGATCTTTCCGAAAGAACCGTCGAAATGCCGGGTTCAGGATTTATTCGGCGGGCCGGTCTTCCGGCACCGAACCGGTGAGATCAACGATGCGTCCCTTGGCCGCGGCTTCGCGCACTGACCAGATTGCTGCGATGGCCGCATCCTCGTCCTCAAAAGCCTTGGAAGTGAGCAGGACGTCTCCATTTTCGGTGACGAGTTGGAACCGGAGGTGGGCGTCCGCGTCAACGTAGAGTTTGAATTGTGAGGCCATTGCAGTGCTTTCTTGTCGGGAGGTAGGTGCGCTTCAGGCGTTGGGTGCCTTAAGCGTTTGAATCATCGGCTTCGCCGGCGGTTCCACGCCCGGGAGGACAGGTAGAAGGCGAGCAAGCCGCCGATGAAATAGACCACCCAGAACGGGAATCCGATGTTGGATTGGCGTCCCGCGAGGGTTTTCTGTTCCGGCGCGTCTTTGGGGATGTCCGCGATCCGGGAGGCGTGAACAAGGAGCCGGTGCGAGTTGACTCCAATGGGTGTGCACGTGACCAAGGTGACGGAGTCCTGGCCAGGGATGATTTTCAGTGAGGAGATGTCATCCGGCTTGACCACTTCGATCCTGTCCACTTTGTAGAGGAACGTGTGGTCCATGACTTCGGTGGAAAAGATGTCACCCGTTTTCGCGCTGTGGAGGGGATTGAAGAGTTCCGCGTTCGGGATTCCCGAGTGCGATGTGAGCACGCTGTGAGTGCCGGGGCCGCCGACGGGAAGGGAAGAACCATAGAGATGGCCGACTCCTTTGGCCAGGACGTCGTCGCTGGTTCCGTGGAAGATCGGCAGATCGATGTTCAGGGACGGGTAGCGGAATCTTCCGATCACCTCGTCGTTGGCGACGTTGAGCTGGCTCTGATAATCCCGCAGCTGCCCTTCCAAAGCCGGGGCCGGGGCGTGGGCCGAGTACGGGTCCCGCAGCTGTCCGGCAGGGATCCGGGAGTTGTATTCGCGTGCCCGGTCCAACACTTTCGTCCGGGCCGAGGGTTCAAGCTGTTCGACTTCCTGCGCGTAGCCGGAAAGTTGGTTGTTGTGGGATATCGAGCTGAACCAGTCTGCCGCCTGGGGGTAGAGGACCAGGCCCAGACCGATGGCGGCAACGACCATCATGGTCACAAATCTCCGGTCGGCATGGCCACGCCTGATGTTTGTGCGTCCACGGGTCCCTTTTCGGGGGCGCCGACGGTGGCCGTCCGGGCCGGTTTCGGAACCCTCCATGAATTCTTTGAGGGTTTGGGGCATTGGGGCCTCTTGCTGTGATGGACGGGAGCGGTATGGGGCATCCACCATACCGATGGATGCCCCATACCCTGCATCAAGGGATGCGGGTCACCGAGGGGTGTCTACTTTGCCTCGTTGCGCTTCCGTCGGCCGGTGACCATGAAGAGACCGGCGCCTGCCAGCACGAGGATCCCTCCGGCGGTCAGGGCCCAGGTTCCCACACCACCGGTGAGGGGCAGCTGGAACCCGGCGTTATGCGGGACGTTGTTGATCGTCACTGTGACCACTGACGGGTCGTTGCTGGTGACCGTGGTCTCGACCGGCTGGGCGAGCAGCTCGTAGCCGGACGGGGCCTTGGTCTCCACAAGCCAGTAGCTCTGGTAGCCGGGCTGGCCCGGGGTCACTGTTGCCCCGTTGGCCCAGTTGGAGTAGCGCAGTCCGGAGATCACCAGGTTGCCGCTGGCATCGGTGGTCCAGGAACTGGCACCTCCGACGCTGATCGCGTTCGTGCCGGCCAGGGCGTCGGCCTGGGTCGGGTAGACCGAGAACACGGCACCGGCCAGGGCCGCGGAGCTCTGGGAATCCTTCTTGTGCAGCACGATGTCGCCCCACTTGGTAATTACTGGAGGAGTGACGACCGGACCGTTGGGCTGGCCCGGAGTGATGGTGAAGCTGGCCGCGTTCGGGTAGACAAGAGCCGTGTTCGCGATCTCACCGACCGTACTGACGGTGGAGTTCACCGTCACCAGGACCTTGGCCGTGGGGTCGGCCGCGAGCACGGCCCGGCCGGTGGCGGTGAAGTCGACCGTGAGGGTATTCGTGGCCGCATCGAACACGACCGTGTAATCGGTGTTCAACACGAGTGCCGCGTTGTTCGAAAGCGCCACTGTCGAGCTGGTGTAGCTCAGCTTCGAATCGAGCTGGTCGACAATCCGGTATCCATCGATCGGGTTCACGTTGGGAATGTCGGACGTGATGGTCCACGTCACCGCGTCACCAAGCTTGATCGCGGAGGCGTCGTTCACGGTCTTCGTCGCTGTAGTCACGGCGTTCTTGGGATAGACGTTCACGTCATACAGCCAGCTGTTCCCGCCCGCGGGGTCCGTCATCGGAAGGGTCACCAGGAACGGGGCCGAGGGAGTGACACCGGCGGGATAGCCGGTCTCCGTCACCAGATACAGGCCCAGGGGAAGGTTCCCCAGGCTCGCCGTTCCGTTCGCGTCCGTCGTGGTCGTGGAGCCCGGGGTGGCCGCCTGCGCCGCGGCCTGGGCCGGCGTCAAGGCTGACGCGGCAGTCCAGCCCGCGTTGGTCGTCAGGTCAATGTTGTTGACCTTCTGCACCGTGAACGTCACCCCGGCCATCGGGGTCAGTGCCGCGGTCTGGGCCGGGGTCAGTGCCGTTCCATCGTTAGGCAGGTTCGTCGGCGTCGCCGGCTTCTCGTACTTATGGATGGTCAACGAACCCGTCTTGGACGGATCGATGTTCGCGGTGTTCGCCGCGTGTGCACCTCCGGCTCCGAGGGCGAGCATCCCAGCTGAGGCTATTGCGGCGAAAGAGGCTATTATGCCGCGCCTCACCTTCGATGATTTCATCGTGTTCCTTTCTTGTTCCCCCATTGATTTGCGCGGAGCTGCGCTAAGGAGTTTGGGTTTGTGGGGTCTTGTTCGCTCGCCTGAAGACGATGAGGGCGAGGGAAGTCATGAGGGCGAGGATCCCGAGAACCGTTCCGCCGAAGATGCCGGCAGTGCCTGGCCCACCGGCGAATGGAAGTTTGACGGACGCCATATCCAGAACGGTGATGGTCTGGTTGTTTGCTGTTACTGACGTTCCTGCGGTGGCCGGGTCCAAGGCGATGCTGCCGTTCGGCGCAATGGTGAACTTCACGGGGGTGGCCAGAAGCGAGTAGCCGTCCGGGGCTTTGGTTTCGAGCAGCCAGTAGGTCCCAGGAAGCAAACTTCTGACCTCGACCAGTCCGGGTGACCCGGATACTGGGCTGTTCACTCCGACGACGGTGGGGTCCATTTGCCCGGCAGCATCGTTGTGGATCTCAAAGGTCGAGCCGGTCAGCGGGACGGTGGAACCCTGGGTTGTCCCGGGTCCTGCCTTTTGCAGGAACAGGTGGCCAGTAGTGGGATTCGTGGTGAAACATGCAGGGTCAAGTGGCGCCGAGCCTCCGGTGACGCATCGTGCCGGAGGGACGATGCCGCTGCCGGTTGCCCCGTTCTTCACGATGACGAGCCATGCATTCGTGTTGACCGTCACCGAGTAGGTCAACACTGCCGTGCCGTTGCCGGGCAGAGTAAATGAAGGAGTCGCCAACGTGCTGCCGGTACCCGGATCCGGGACTGCGAGGGGTGTACTGCCATTGACGGTCAGGTTCGCGGACCCCGCGGTGAACGTGGCGTTGTTCAGTACCTGGCTTAGGTCATCGGTGAGGATGACACCTGTGATGGGGTTGGCGGTGGAGTTGGTGGCCGTCACCGCATACGTGATCACCCTGTTTGCGCTTGGATCGCCTGGGTTGATGGAGGTTCCGGAAGCAGGGGATGCTGTCTTGCCCAGGGTCCACACGCCCACGGGATTGACCGTGCAGGTGGCACTTCCAGCCGGGCAGCTCGTTGGCGGAGTGATGGTGGTTGATGTTGTCAGGTAGTTCTCTAGCGAAGCATCACCCAAATTGCCGGCGCTATTGACCTTCACCTGATACGTGACGACGCTCTTCGCGCCGGCAGCCACGGTGCCCGTGACGGCCAAGGTTTTCGGCGCTGCCCCCGAGTTGTTCGTGACAACCAAGGGAGTCCCGCTCGTGGCCGTCGTGGTGATGGAGTTGGCTACGAGAGTCGAGGCATCCAGGACGTCCGCGAGCCAGTCGGTGTAACTGACAGCGGCCGGGGCGGTGCCGGCGGTGTTGTCAAAGGACAGCGAATAGCTCAGGACCTGCCCGGGCTGGACCATGGTCCCGGCCACCGGATCCACGCTCTTGGAGGCCACCAGATTGGGCGTGAGGGCGTCGCAGGCGGAGTTGTCCGTCGTCGGGCCCTGCTCCTGGCCAGCCGGCAAGGCAACCGAGTTGAACAGGCCCGTCCCCGGGCCGGCGCACGCCGGCAATGGAGTGGTGTTGGTGTAGTGGAACGTCACCGCGAGGTTGAAGGTCTGCGTGACCCCTGGACCGATGGTAGAACCCGCCGGAGCCAGAGTGTAAGGGCCGGCGGTCGACGACGATCCACCAGCAGGAGCCCCGGTCCCGGTAGTCGTCCAAGCAGCACTCGTTGCAGCCAGGTTCGGGGCGAACGCCGGAGTGTCGGCCAGGGTGCCGTAGGTCCCGGCCACCGATCCGGTGTTGGCCACGGTGACCGTGTAGTTGGCGACCAAGTCGCCGTTCGCATCCGGACCGGTGACCGTGCCGGGCTGCTTGGCTACGTTGATGATCGGCTGGGCGGTGTTTGACAAGGTGCAGGTAATGTTCGCCCCGGCCACCGGGGTGATGGCCAGCGAACCGCTGAACGCGGCACCGACGGGCAAACCGGGCTGAAGGCCGAACGAGTCCGTACAGGTAATGGAGCCGGCATAGTTTGCAAGGTTGGCCGTACCGGCGGCCGCTTCGGTCAGGGTATACACAGTTCCAGCCGTGGCCACGTAGGCCCCGGTGGTGCCGGTTCCCGCAGTTACTGACGATCCCGTACCTGCCGTGGTCGAGTTGGTGGGGTTGTTAACCACCGCGCCCGTCGCCCCGCCGGTGCGGATCTGCACGGTGAACTGGTCAGTTGCCGCCTGACGCGGCGCTCCGAGAGCCTTGGTGAGGGTGATCCGCGGAGCTCGGACGGTCAGCGTGGCGTTCGCGGGCGGGTTGAGGTTGGTCACGATGTTCGCGGGACCGTTGACATACGTCCCCTCGCCAGCTGCCGTCACATTGAACGTGATGGTGCAGGATGCCTGCCCTACGGCAAGATCACCGCCCGTGGCCGTGAAGGTGTTCGATCCGGCGACTCCCGTTTTGACGAATGCGGCACCGGCCACCTGGGCACACGTTCCGCCGATCGCGGGGTTAGGGGCGATCACGACGCCGGCGGGCAGCGTATCGGTGATGCTCCAGTCGTTCTTCGCCTTCAGGTCGCTGGTATTGGTCACCGTGAGCGTCACGGTGGAGGCCTGGCCGGGGGCAATGAGCGACGGACTGAACGACTTGTCCAACTGCGGGGTCACGTCGACGATCTGGGGCAGGTCGAACGCCACGTCGTTACCCGAGCCACTGGTCTGGGCGTTGTACAGAGACAGCCCGAGGTTCGCGGTCGTTCCGTTCGGAACCATGTACGCCGCCGACTGCAATTTGGTCACCTGGGTCGACCAGTCAGTGGAACTGGTGCATGGGTTCAGTCCGGAGCTCAGCACGATCGGAGTGCCGTTCACGAGAAGACTGAATGTCTCCTGCGGTTGACTGGCGCCGCCCTGGGCAGGACAGTTCACAGCCGCGAAATAGGCCGACACTGCGTAGTAGTGCCCGGCGATCGCGGGAATGGTCTTCACTGTGCGGAATTCCGTGCCGGCCGTGATGGAACCGCTCAAGGCATTCGTGTACTCCGTCAGAGCCTGATTCGTTTGTGCTTGCGCCGGGCTCTGCCCCTGCGCCACGCCGAGTGCTTGGGCCATGCTCCTTAGCGAGGGCCACGTGGTGCCGAGGTTGCGCTGGCAACCAGCGTCTGAGGCCGGAGGGTTGGGCGTGGTCCAACTCATGATCCAGCCGTTGCACTGGTTTCCAGCCGGCGTCCATTGCGGGTCCGCCGTGTACGTCGAGAACGCGGCTGCCGCACCGCCGGTGTAGTTCAGGATGTTGATGGCAGCCGCCGAAGCATCCTGATTGCTGAAGTCCTCGGTGTAGACCGGCGTACCAGCCTGTGGCACTCCCGGGGTTCCGGGAGTCGTCGCATATGCGGGTGAAGGCACGGTGCCGCCTAAGCCAAGGCCGACAATCGTTGCGGTGAGGAGAATTGCCAGTAGCTTGGCTGGAAGGGACTGCTTCATAGGCTTTTCTTGCATCACTTTCGGGAGCGGGCACACAGGTGGTCTCTAGCCATCAAGTACGCGCTTCCCGCGATTCGTGTCGCAGAAAACAGCTTCAAATTTTTGAACGAAGGAGGGAGAAACGGCCACCCACTGGAACAGTGGGAGCAATTCGCAGATCGTGACGCGGAAACGGGAAGAGATTTTCGGAACGTGGCATCGGCGGGTCACGTTCCGGGCGGACCGCCGCCTATTTCGCTTCGGTTGGCCTCCGGCGCCCGGTGGCCATGAACAGGGCTGCGCCAGCCAGCACAAGGATCCCGCCCGCGGTCAGTCCCCAGGTTCCCGTGCCCGTGAGCGGCAGCTGGAATCCGGCATTCTGCTTGACATTGCCGATCGTCACCGTGACAGCGGAGGGGTCGTCGCTGATCACAGTGGTCTCGACCGGTTCGGTGAGAAGCGCGTACCCGGACGGGGCCTTGGTCTCCACAAGCCAGTACGACTGGTAGCCCGGCTGACCTGGGCTGACGGCCTTTCCGTTCGCCCTGTTGGAGTAGCGCAGGCCGGAGATCACCAGGTTCCCGCTGGCATCGGTGGTCCAGGAACTGGCACCTCCGACGCTGATCGCGTTCGTACCCGCCAGGGCATCGGCCCGGCTCGGGTACACCGAGAACACCGCACCGGACAGGGCAGCCGAACTCTGGGAATCCTTCTTGTGCAGGACAATGTCGCCCCACTTCGTCACCGCCACCGGAGGCGTGACCACCGGACCTCCGGGCTGGCCCGGAGTGATGGTGAAGCTGGCCGCATTGGGATACACGAGGGCGGTGTTCGTGATCTCACCGACCGTGGTCACGGCGGTGTTCACCGTGACCAAGACCTTCGCCGCCGGATTCGCAGCCAGGACCGCCCGGCCGCTGGCGGTGAAATCAACCGTGAGGGTGTTCGAGGCAGCATCGAACACGATCGTGTAGCCCGTGTTCAACACCAACGCCGCGCTGTTCGAAAGCGCCACCGTCGAGTTCGTGTAGCTCAACTTCGTATCCAGCTTGTCCACGACCCGGTACCCATCAATCGGGCTGACATTGGGAATATCGGAGGTGATGGTCCACTGCACGTTGTCACCGAGCTTGACCACGGACGCATCGTTCACGGTCTTCGTCGCTGTCGTCACCGCGTTCTTCGGATAGACGTTCACGTCATACAACCAGCCCGTCCCGCCCGCCGGATCCGTCATGGGAAGGGTCACCAGGAACGGCGCCGAAGGAGTGACACCGGCCGGGTAGCCGGTCTCCGTCACCAGATACAAGCCCAAAGGAAGATTCCCCAGAGTCGCGGTTCCTGTGGCGCCGGTCGTGACCGACGAACCGGGCCCAGCCTGCGCCGCGGCCTGGGCCGGCGTCAAGGCAGCCGCGGCAGTCCAGCCCGCGTTGGTCGTCAGGTCAATGTTGTTCACCTTCTGCACCGTGAACGTCACCCCGGCCATCGGGGTCAGTCCCTCCAGCTGGGCGGCGGTCAGTGCCGTTCCGTCATTCGGCAGCTTGCTCGGAGTCGCCGGCTTCTCAAACTTATGGATCGTCAACGAACCCATCCGCGAAACGGGGTTCGTGATGCCGGTCCCGGAATCAACCACCCTGGCCGTCTCGTGCGGCACGGGAACTGCTTCGGGAGCCATTGGCGCGGGCACTGCGGGTTGCGGTTCCGCAACGGCCGGCGGGTCCGACGTCGGCACCGGGCTTGGCGGGGGTGCCGTCGGGGCGCGTTCCGGCGCGGACTGCTGGGCTGACGGCGGCGCGATGCTCGGGACTTCGGCTTCAGCGATGGGCGCCGGGCCGGTTTGTCCAAGCCACATGAGGATGCCTGCAATCGCGAGCCCCCCGAGGACCAGCGCGGCGACCGCAATCTTCCAGAATCCCGCCACCGAGCGCAGTCCGGCTGCGGCCGGTTCCGACTGTCCCGGAAGGAACGGTTCCGAAAGGAACGGCTCGGAAAGAAAAGGCTCAGGGAGAACCCCGCCGGGAAAAAGCGACTCCAGCAGTGCGGTTCCGGGGAGGAATCCGGCAGTCACCGCCGGTGTGAAGACCACTCCGACCACCAAGGGGAAGACAAGAGCCCTCATGCCCGCCTGGACATCGTTGAGTTCGACGAGCACAGCCGTGCACTTCGAACACTCATCCAAATGCGCCTTGACTTTTTCGTACGACGCACGTTTCAGGCCGCCGCGTGCGTACTTTCCGAGCTGGCTCGAAAATTCAACGCATGAGTCGTCGCTGACCACCGTGATGTGGTTTTGCAAGTAGGCCTGCCGGAGCCCTTCACGCGCCCGGATCACGAGCGAGGAGACGCCGTTGGGGCTCAATCCGATGAATGGTGCGGCTGCCGCAGGTTTCAGGCCCTCGATGTCCACATGCCAGAGGACGGCCTGCCAGCGTTCCGGAAGCGATCTGAACGCCTTCGCCATGGTGCTGGACTCGAAGGCGTCCAATACGGTGTCCGCATCGACGGAAACCGTATCCAAGACGTCGACGTCGCCCACGATCTGGGTACGCCTGGCCTTCCGGTTCCGGTCGTAGGCAATTCGCCGGACGGCGGTCAGAAGATAGGAACGGAAGAACTGGTCAGGTCCTTTGCCCTCGGTGAGGGCTTGGAAAATCGAAGCGAACGCCTCGGCCACTACGTCGTCGGCGTCACTGATATTGTCCGTCTGGGCGCGGGCAACAAACTGGGCCGCTGCCACATGTCGCCGGAACAGTACATCGAATGCGGAAGCGTCGCCGTCACGCACCATGGCCATGATTTGAGGGTCGCTGTGCCCGACAGCCAACGACGCATCCCCGCCATTCGAACCGTCTTCTGAAACTTGCCCCATAGCAATCCAGTGTGACAGCCGAAATTGCATGTGACTTGAATCTTACGAAGGGCCGCCACAAGCAGCGATAGTTCCAGCACTCCGCCCAAAGTCGCTAGGCGGGCCCGTTACTCGTTGTCCGGTTCCCCTGCGGGCGGTTCCGGCGGCCAATCGACGTCGAGCTCGTAACCCTCGTGCTTGCGCAGATAGGCGGCAATGAACGGGCAATGCGGGATGATCCGCTTGCCGGAGGCGACGACGTCGTCCAAGGCAAAGTGCGCGAGGACCTTGGCCAACCCGCGGCCTTTGAACTGCGGGCGCGTTTCGGTGTGGAGGAAATCAATGTGGCCGGGTTTGTCCATGAACTGTGAGATCACGGCTACTTCACCGTCAACCAGAAGCTCGTAGCGGTGGAATTTGTCATTCCTGACCGTTGTCACGCCCGGGCTGAACGACTCTTCGGTTGAATCCGTGAACTCAGTCATGAGTCGAGATTCGCACGTAAACCGGGCTCTGGCAATGGCACCGCAGGCCCGTCGGGAACCGCCGCAGCAAGGACACCGGCCGGCACCCGTCCCAGCAACAACACTCCCAGCGCGAAGCACGCCGCTCCCCCGCCGAGGAGGGTCAGCGTGAGTCCGTTGAAGGCGGCGTCCACCACCGGAATGAAGACCACGACGGCGGCAGTCACCACCGCGACGTGCGTCCTGCCGCGCGCGTGGATGGCCGCCGTCGGGCGCTCTTCGAGCCTGCCGCACAGGAGCAGGACCGGAAGCAAAAGCAGGAGGACGCCGAGCAGGACCAGCGGGCGGGCCCACCACCATTCGGCGGTACCGGCCGCCGGTTTGGGGAAGTCGGTGAGGAGAAGCAGCCCGGACATGGCCGCGAGTAGCGGCAAATGCCACAGATAGACCGTCATGGAGCGCCGGCCCGCCACCGCCACTACCCATCGGATCCAGCGCACCCCAGCTGCCCAGTCAAGTCCGGGGCGCAGCAATTGCAGGGTTGCCGCCTGGGACAAGCCGAGTAGAAGCATGCAGAAGTTCGGCGGGTTGAGGTCCACGATCATGTTTCCGGAGTAGACACCGATTCCGGTCACGAGCCCCAGCAGCAGGTTGCTGCCGACGATCAACCCGACGAACCAGCCCCGGCTGCGTCCAGCGAAGATGCCGTCGGCAATGAAGAAGCCGAATTGCTGGACCGCGCACCACACAAAGAGCATGTTGACGAAGGCGAGCATCGGAAACGCCCCACGCAGCGAGTCCAGGGTGATCACGGCCGCCACGAGCCCGCCGAGGGTCAACCACGGGGAATGTCCATGCAGCCGGGCCAGCACCGGAACGCTCAATTGCGTAGCGAGGTACGCGGCCAGGAACCACAACGGCATGCCCGCGCCGGTCGCGATGAGCTGGACTACCTCCGGGTCGACGCCGAGGAGCCTCGCGGCCCACAGCCCTACGAACATTGAGGCCAGCAGCGCGGTTGCCGGACGGATGAGGCGCAAGAGCCGCAATTGCGCGTAGTCGATGCCGGAGCCGCCGCGCGAGCGTAACCGCCGCCAAGACTCCAGTCCCGTGATGCCGCCGAGGACGAAGAACAGCGGCATCACTTGGAACACCCACAGGACGGGTTCGAACCAGTGCTGTTCCATGAGCGTGTTTTCGGTGGTGACGGTGCCGTCGGGGTGCAGGACCGGGCTGACCATCATGCAGTGCGAGAGCACCACCAGGATGAGGCAGAAGCACCGGGCGAGATCGATCACGGGATCACGTGGGCGGCCAAATGCGGCCATGCCCGCCGACGTCTTTTGTTGCCCCGAGAATCCCATCGCGCTCCCTCGTGAACTGCTGAGATCATTGTCCGCCCGCTCGACGGCGGGAACCAGAGCGTGCGGGGGTGTGAATTCGTGGGTGCGGCCCGGGGGCTGCGTGCCAGTACGCAGCTGTGGAGCCGCACCCACGATCACGGCGTTTAGCGAAGCAGCCGTTCCCGCTGCCGCGGATCGCCCGCCGCTGCGCAGGCCGCCAGTGCCAGGCCGAAAGCGCCGTCCAGAACCGCACGATCCGCGGAAGCGGAGGAGCCGTGGGCAGCAAACTCGGCGGTGTGGTGGGCGGCCCCGCCCACGTCGTAGCCGAGCAGCGGATGGATGCTTGGGACCAGTTGCGAGACGTTGCCCATATCCGTGGAAGCTACTGGATCTTCGTTGAACGCAACAGCCCTCCCCCGGGCGGACATCGCTTCCCGGTAGGCCTCGGAAAGGTATCGGTCCTGCCTGAGTTCTGCGTAGGCATTGCCCGTGGGCGTGACCTTGAGTGTGCTCCCGCTGGCAAGGGCGCCCGCTTCCAGGCAGCGCCTCACGCGGTCCTCTATGGTTCGCAGGTTCTTGAGGCTCGGCGAACGCATTTCCACGCTCGCGCGGGCCCTCTCCGGTATGACGTTGACGGCGCTCCCGCCCTCCGTCACGATCAACGAAACAACCGAACCGGGCGGAAGTTGCTGCCGCGCCAAGGCGACGGCTGTCTGGGCAATCACGAGCGCATCGAGGGCGTTGACCCCTTCGGACGGAGCGGCCGCGGCATGCGCGGGGCGCCCTTCATAGAGCACGTCCCACATGCCCATGGCCAACGATGAGCCGCCGATGACGTCCTCGGCGCCGGCATGGGCCATCATCGCCAGGGATACGTCGTCGAAGAAGCCCTCGCCAATGAGATCGACCTTGCCGCCGCTCGTCTCTTCTGCCGGGGTGCCGAGGACCTTGACGGTGATCCCCAGCTCTTCAGCGACGGGAGCGAGCGCGAGTGCAGCGCCCACAGCAGACGCGGCGTTCACGTTGTGTCCGCAGGCGTGCCCGATGGTCGGCAACGCGTCGTACTCAACGCACAACGCGACCACCAGCTCTCCCGTCCCGAACCTCGCACTGAAGGAAGCGGTGAGCATCGGCTGCGGACCGTCAAAGCTGAAGCCCGCGCTCCTGAGCAGCCGGCTAACCCGCCTGGCTGCCCGGAACTCCTGCCCGCTGAGCTCCGGATCAGCGTGGATCGCGTGGCTCAGGCCTAGGATTTCCGATTCCCAGCGCTCAAGCGCGGCAGAGACGGAGCGCCCGACGGCGGTGGAGGAGGCAGTGGCGGGGATTGCGGTTTCCAGGGCCACGGCATTCGAGGCGGCGGCTTTCATACGGCGATTCCTGCGGTTGCGTGGCGCTTCGGGTAACGGGCTGCTGACGCAGCCGCGATCAGGGCCGCGATGGCGAGCGCCATCCAGATCGACAGGAGGCCGCCCTCGCTGATGTGGCCGGACTGGACCGAAGACGAGGAAATGAGCTTCACGACGGCGGCGCCCACCGCGATGCCAACGGACAGCGCCAGCTCGTTGAGTCCGGCCGCCGTCGAGGTTTCCTCGAGCGGAACGCCCTCAACGGACAGTGCGCGGGTCCCCGCCTGGTACATGCCAAGGCTGAGGTTGAACATGGCGAATCCGGTGCAGTAGCCGGCCAGGGAGCCGTGCGCAGCTGCCATGACCACGAAGCCGCCCGCCAGCAGGACGCCCGCGAATACCAGGGTGGCACGTTCGCCGAACAGTCTGAGGGCCTTTGAGGTCAGAAGCGAGGAAAGCAGCGACAGCACCGATGCGGCGGCCAGGACGACGGCGATCATGAGAGGGCTCAGCGCGAAGCCGTAGCCGGTCTTGTCCGGGTTTGAATACAGGAAGATCCCGTTGGTGCCGAAGTAGCTGATGGAGGCGAAACCGAAGAAGAAGGTGGTCAGCGAGACCGTCCGGATCCGCGGGATGGCAAGCATCCGCAGGTCCATGAAGCGCTTACCGTTCACGTTTCGAGAGTCCAGGACCACCCAATAGGCCAACAGAGCGAGGCCGAAGATTCCGGAGCCGAGCGTCTTGGCATCCAACCAACCCCAGTCAGGGCCCATCGAAAGTGCCACTACGAAGCCGATCAGTCCGAGGGAACATGCCATGAGCGGCACCAGGGCGAGTCCCTCGCGGGTGGGGGTTCCGGCGTCGGGCAGGACGAAGGAGCAAAGCAGCCCCACGACCGCGAACGGCACCGCTACCCAGAATCCGAGGGTGGGATCGTCGACGCCGATGATCCCGCCGAACAGACCGCCTGCACCAACCATGATCATGAGCATGCCGATCATCACGCTGACTCCAGTGCGCGTCTGCGCCGGGCTGCTCACCCGCAAGATGCCCATCATGAGCGGAATGAAGCCGACAACGCACGTGAGCATGACGACGCCGATCGTCACCGTCCACAGCGACGGCCACAACGCCATCATGGTGACGCCGGCCGCGACGACCGCCGTCGACCAGCGGAGGACGAGCCGGTAGCCGTAGCTGTCGCCGAGCCGCGAAATGATCGGCGTGAGCACGGCAAAGCCCACGTTCGAGATCAGGAAAATACCGTTGATGGTGGGGTCGTCGATCGAAAACGCCGGCCCCAAGGCGGGGAGGATCGGGTTCAGGTAACCCTGGGTGACTCCGCTGAGCGATTCGATCAGGGCCATCGCCACGATCATTCCCGTGATGGTCCGGCGTGCGACTGGCGCCGTTGCTGGAGGTGCTGTCTTGCTTGCCATGTGCTTCCTTGAGTGGTGGGGGCTTTGGATGCGAGCGGGTGATGCGAGTCACAACGTTAGGTCTGCCGTCTACACTGGCTAGGAATTTGTTTGAAATCGTCTGAGAATCGTGAATTTTGAAGGAATCAGCCATGATCTCCGAAACTGATCTTGAAATCGTCAATGCCCTGCAGATCAATCCCCGCGCGGACTGGAGCCGTATCGGGGACGTCCTGGGGTTGTCCGGGCCTACGGTCGCGCGCCGCTGGAACGCCCTTGCTGAGCAGGGACTGGCGTGGATCACCCCGGCCCCGGGTCCGCGCTATCTGAGTGCGGGCTGGTCGGCGTTCATCAGTCTTTCTTCGCTGCCGAGCGAGAACGAAGCCCTCGTCCAGCGACTGTGCGGGGAGCCGGCATTCGGCACCGTGTCGCTGGTGTCCGGCTCGCACGACCTCTTCATCGACTGCTTCGCCTCAAGCCATGGAGAGCTCATGGATATCGTGACCGGCTCCTTCGCAGGCCTCCCCGGAGTGACGCACCGGGAGGTCGTTTTCGTCACCAAGCTGTACCGGCAGGCTTCCGATTGGCGCAGCGGCACCCTCGAACCGGTGCGGGCACGGCTCATGTCTGCAGAACCCCTGCCCGCGCCGGCCGCCTACGCGCCCGATCGGCTCGACGCGTCCCTCCTGGCGGAACTGGCCAAGGACGGACGCGCCAGTTGGGCGGAACTGGGGGCAGCCTGCGGCGTCTCTCCCCAAACGGCACGACGGCGGGTGGAGCGGTTCCTCGCGTCCGGCTACATGACGCTGAGGTGCGATACGTCCGTTTCCGCACAACAAGGATTAAGGGAAGTCAGTCTGATCCTGAACGTGCCCGCCCACCATGTTGACGCCGTCGGGCGCTATTTCGCGGCCCTGCCGAATTGCAGGCTCAGCGCCCAGGTTCTGGGCGCCCAGAATCTGCTCGTGACGCTGTGGGTCCGCGACTATCTGGAGGTCCAGGGCCACGAGCGCGAACTGGCGGAGCGCGCGCCGGGGAGCACCGTGATCTCCCGGCAAGCCGTTGTCCGCAACTACAAACGCCTCGGGCACGTCTTGGACGAGTCCGGACGCAGCCGCAGTGTGGTTCCGTTGCCGCTGTGGCGTGAAGGATAGCTGCCCGCCCCGCCCCCAACGCCCGCTCACGTATGGGGCCAAATCCCCCAACGCCCGCTCACGTATGGCGGGCATTTCCCAAACCCTCGCTCACCTATAACGCCAAATCCAACCCTCGCTCACCTATGAGCGGAGGGGCCGGATCCCATCTGGACACCCAGACGGCAACCCGGACAATTGCCGTGCGCCGGGACGGCTCGCGGCGTTTAGTAGAGAGTGCTATCAATCCATGACAAAGGAGTCATCGTGGCACGCGCCGATTTCGCGACAGTGCAGTCAGCCCCCATTCCGCCCGCTCCAGCCGTCCTTGCCGGCGGCGCATCGCTTGGCCTCGCCTTGGCGACGAGGCCAAACGCCGACGACGATTCCGGGCCCGGCGGCGAAGTGCCCAGCAGCGCGTGGCGGGTGCGCGCCGACGCCTGGGAATTCCTTGGGTATGCCGTCAAACAGCTCTCTGCAGGTTCGCGGACCGTCGCCGGCCGGACGCGCGAACTGCCGCGGGACGTCCGAAGGTTGTTGCCGCTGCTTGAATCCCTCGAAATGTATTGGGCATCTCCGGGGCAGCAATATGTCATGGAATTGCGGCGAATCCTGGAGGCTGGAGAATACCTCGAGGCGCTGAACCTCATCGAACCGGTCGCGCGACGAGTCGCCGGCCACAACCACCACGCCCAGGAACCCGCACAGGACCCCGAACGCGAAACGGAACGGGCGGAAGAACCCGCCGAATCGCGCAAGCGGTTCGAGGTCCTCGTAATCGACGACGTCTCAAACGCCGATCGTGAAGCCCTTCAAACGGAACTGCATAGCCAGCGCCGCCCCGCAGACGCCTTCAATTACGAGCTCGTGTTCGTGCCGAGCTTCGAGGACGCCATCGTGGCTATCCTGCTCAACCCCGACATCCAGGCGTGCGTGCTGCGTCCGGGATTCGTCCCCAACAGCAGGCAGCGCTTCAGCCGGGATGTGCGCAGCTTCCTGGACCGGTTCATGGGGAAGTCGCTCCCCCAGCGTCCCTTGGACCGCATCTTGAGCTTGGCGGAGAAGCTGGGCCAACTCCGCCCCGAACTTGATCTCTACCTCGTGGCGGGGGTCGGAATCGAAGAACTCGCCGGTTCCTTGACCCGCCAATTCCGTCGGATCTTCCGTCGCCAGGATGGGCTGGAGCTCCACTTGTCCTTGCTCGCCGGCATCGCTGAGCGATATGAGGCGCCGTTCTTCCACGCGGTCCAGCAGTACAGCCGTAAACCCGCGGGCGTTTTCCATGCCCTGCCGGTGTCCAGGGGCGGATCGGTCATCCATTCCAAGTGGATCAACGATCTTGGCGAGTTCTATGGCCTGAACCTGCTCCTCGCCGAAACCTCGACCACGTCCGGCGGGCTCGACTCGTTGTTGGATCCGCATGGTTCCCTCAAGCAGGCCCAGAAGCTGGCGGCCCGGGCATTCGGTGCTCAGAAGTCGCTCTTTGTCACCAACGGAACATCCACTGCCAACAAGATCGTGCACCAATCGATCCTGGCACCCGGCGATGTTGTGCTGGTGGACCGGAACTGCCACAAATCGCACCACTACGCCCTCATGCTGGCCGGCGCGCAGGTCTCCTATTTGGACGCCTACCCCTTGAATGATTTCTCCTTCTATGGCGCGGTTCCCTTGGAAAGCATCAAGCGGATGCTCCTGGATTACCGCCGGGCAGGGCGGCTCCACGAGGTCAAGATGATTGCCCTCACCAACTGCACGTTCGACGGCATTGTGTACGACGTCGAACGCGTGATGGAAGAGTGCCTCGCCATCAAGCCGGACCTGGTGTTCCTGTGGGACGAGGCCTGGTTCGCGTTCGCGGGCTTCCACCACATCTACCGCCGCCGTGCAGCCATGGCTTCGGCCCGGGCACTGGAGGCGAAGTTCGCGGATCCGGCCTACGCCCGGCGCCGCGCCGAGCAGTTGCGCTCGCTTGCGGCGGCGGGCGGGGCGGCCAACTCCGGTTACGACGGCGGCGGCGAGCCCGACGACGGCGGGCCGCGTTCCGGCGTCGGGCCCGTCAACGATGAGCTGCTCCTGAAGACAAGGCTGCTGGCCGATCCGGCAAGGGCCCGCGTGAGGGTCTACTCAACGCAGTCCACCCACAAGACCCTGACCTCGCTCCGGCAGGGATCCATGATCCACATCCATGACCAGGACTTCGGCCAGTTGAACGAGGAGAGCTTCCGGGAGGCGTACATGACGCACACCTCCACTTCGCCCAACTACCAGATCCTGGCTTCCTTGGACATGGGACGGAGGCAGGTCGAGTTCGAAGGCTACGAGCTCGTGCAGCGGCAGGCGGATCTCGCCGTTAGCATCGCCCAGGCCGTGGCGAGGCATCCCTTGCTGAAGAAGTACTTCCGCGTCCTCGGCACCAAGGACCTCATACCAGCGGCGTACCGCGAAACCAACCGGCAAATGCCGCTCCGCGACGGCCTGGCGGCCATGTCCGAAGCTTGGGATCGCGACGAATTCGTTGTTGATCCGAGCCGTTTGACCCTGCACATCGGCCTCACCGGCGTGGACGGCGATACCTTCAAGCACGACTACCTGATGGACAAGTACGGGATCCAGGTCAACAAAACCTCAAGGAACAGCGTGCTTTTCATGACCAACATCGGCACCTCGCGGAGTGCCGTTGCTTACCTCGTCGAGGTCCTGGTCAAGCTGGCCGAAACCTTCGAAGACGAGCAATCCGGCCTGAGCGGCTTGGGGCAGCGGGCACGCCATGCGCGTGTCGCGGCGCTGACCAGCACACCGCCGCCCTTGCCGGACTTCAGCCGCTTCGCCGAACGGTTCCGGGCAGATGCGCAAACGCCGGACGGCAACATGCGTGCGGCCTACTTCGAGAGCTACAAGGCCGGATCCTGCGAATACTTCAGCGCGGCCGAACTTGCGCGGAGGGTCGCCGCGGGAGAGGAAATAGTGTCTGCGTCCTTCGTCACCCCCTATCCGCCCGGATTCCCTGTCTTGGTTCCCGGGCAGGTGATCACTGAGGAGATCCTGGCCTTCATGTCGGCGTTGGACACCCGGGAAATCCACGGCTTCAATCCGGAACTGGGGTTCAGGGTTTTGACGGGTGAGCTGGCGTCACGCCAAAAGCCTGCATAAGTGAGCGAGCGTCGGGGGTAAAGCCCACATACGTGAGCGAGGGTTCCGCCTTAGCCGAGCGCCACGGCCAGGATGCCGAGCACGACGGCGAGTAGCGGCGTCGTGCCCTGAAGAACCGCGGGGCGGAGGTACTTTTTGCCGCTCAAGGCAAGCACAATTGCCGCCAGCAGCATGGAGCCGCACGAACTGAAGACGAGGGTCCAGCCCACCTGCGGATGACCAAGCACGACAAAGACGATCCCGGCGAGCGCCCCGATGGCGAGGAAGAGGTTGTAGAAACCCTGGTTGTACGCGAGGGGCTTGGTGGTTTCGGCATCGGACTGGGAGGCGACGCTGAACCGCTTCCACGTGGCCGGACGGGTCCACGTGATGGACTCCATGCTGAAGATGTAGACGTGCAACAAGCCGGCAATGAGGGCGAAAATCAGGGAGGCCACGATCATGTGCTGATCGTAGCCTCCCTGCGTTACGTGGGTTCGCCAGCCGCGCCTAGCGGCTGAGCATGTCCAGCGTTGCTCCCGCGAACGTCGACGCCGAGGAACTCCAGCGCCCCAGCAGGCCCTGGAGGTTCTCGCCGTCGGCCCGGTGAGCGGTGGTCTCGGACTCGAGGGTGGCGAGGATGCCGGTCCGGAGCTCGGTGTTGAAGTTCACCTTGCCCACCCGCATGAACGTGGCCTTGACGAGGTCCGCAGCGGGGATGCCCGACGCGCCGTGGAGCACAAGCGGAAGCTCCGTGCGCGAGGCAATGGCCTCCAGCACGTCCCAGTGCAGCTTGGGCTCGCCGGTGTAACGGCCATGAGCATTTCCGACAGCCACGGCCAGCAACTGTGCGCCGGTGCGCGAGACGAATTCCTGCACCTGGCCGGGATCCGTCAGGCCTGCGGGTGGACGCCTGCCGAGGCACCGAAAGCCTTGTCTTCGTCACCGGCAAGCCCGCCAAGTTCGGCCTCAATCACGACGTCGGAGGCACCTTGAGCGTCCAGTGCGGCGCGGACTCTGCGGACCAGGGCGATGTTCTCCTCAAAGGGGAGGGACGAGCCGTCGGCGAGGACGGCATCGGCACCGGCGGCCACGGAATTACGGATGACGTCCAGGTCCGAGGCGTGGTCCAACTGGACCGAGACCGGCACGCTGGCGTCGTCGGCCAAGGCTCGCAGGGCGGTGATGAGCCGCAAGCCGAACGGGGCGGCCGCTGTCTTCGGCGCGACCAGCAAGATGATGCCGCGGCCTGACTCCTCGGCTGCAGCCACCACAGCCAGTGCAGTGGTGAAGTCGTAGCAGGTGAAGGCCGGGACCGCTGTCCCTCGCTCCAGTGCGGAGCCTACAAGATCGTCAAGGCGTACACGCATCAGTGGGCCAGGCCTCCCACCAGGATCCAGGCGACATAGCTGAGCAGGAAGCCGGCGATGCCGAGGATGGTCGTGAGCACGGTCCAGGTCTTGAGCCCGTCGGACACCGTGAGGCCGTAGTAGCGCACTACCACCCAGAAACCGGCGTCGGTCACGTGCGACAGGCCCAGTCCGCCGAAGCCGATCGCGATCACGATCACGGCGATCTGCGCCGGCGTGTAACCGCCGTGCGCCACGGCAGCCGAGAGCAGGCCGGTGGTGGTGACGATGGCAACCGTGGCCGAACCCTGGGCGGCGCGCAAGGCCAGGGAGATGATGAAACCGAGCAGGATGATCGGTACGCCCAGGGAGTCCAGCGTCTGGGACAGCGCGGCCCCGATGCCGGAGACCTGCAGGACGCCGCCGAACACGCCGCCGGCAGCCACCACCATCAGGATGGAGGCGATGGGAGGCAACGCGCCTTCGAAGATCTCGCCGGTTTCCTTGAGCGACCACTGGCGGCGGACTGCCAGCAGGAAGAAAGCGAGCGCAACGGCCACCAACAAGGCGAAGAACGGGTTGCCCACGAAAGATGCGACCCCGTACCAGTAGTCCTTCTTGTTGATCAGGAGGGTACCGGCTGTGCCGAGCAGGATCTGGACGATCGGGGCGGCGATGAGGAACATGATCAGGCCCGGACGCGGCGGGGCGACTGCGCTGGCACCGGGACCGTCGTGGCCCACCCGCACGAGGGAATCGGAGCCGAATTCTTCAATCTGGTCACGGACGCCCGGAAGCAATTCGTAGTCCTTGCGGTTCATGATGCTGGCGACCCAGTAGGACAGGAAACCCAGCGGTACGCAGATGATCAGTGAAATCATCGCGATGAGTCCGATGTCGGCACCCATGACGCCTGCCCCGGCAACAATGCCCGGGTGGGGAGGAACCGCGACGTGGATGGAGAGCATGATGCCGGCCATGGGAAGGCCGAACTTGATGGGGTGCAGCTTGGCGATCTTCGCGAAGGCGTAGACGATCGGCACCAGGACGATGATGCCTACTTCGAAGAACACCGGAATGGCAACGAGGAAGCCGACGGCGGTCAGGGCTACGGCGACCCGCTTGGCGCCGAGCTTCGCGGTGAAGTGGTTGGCCAGCGATTGGACGCCTCCCGACACCTCGATCATGCGGCCCAATACGGCGCCGAGGGCAATCAGCAATGCGACCTTGCCCATGGTTCCGCCCACACCGTTGGCCACCACGGTGAAGACGTCCGCCAAGGGGATCTGCGCGGCGACGGCAACCAGGACGCTCACGGCCAGCAATGCCACGAAGGCCTGGATCTTGAAGCGGATGATCATCAACAGCAAGAGTGCGACGCCGGCAACGGCGATGGTCAGCAGCAGCGGGGTCCCAAGGTCCACGGCCGGCTTGATGGCAGGGGCATCAGCTGCCCGGACCGCCAAGGTATTGATGAAGGGATTCATCGGGGGTGTCTCCTTTGACAATGCCGGCCTCGACTCGAGTCCGGCAAGAGAGGCGACGAGGGCGGCGGGGGACCGCCGTCGTCGCACGTTGTTCGAGGGGTTAGTTGGTACGCCTGGTGGGCGCGACGACCTTGATGACGGCGGAGTCGTCGGCGGCGGCGAGGCCCTGGGCCTGGCCGAGGAGGTAGAGCTGTTCGGCAGCGGCGGCAACCGGTGCGGCCAGCCCGGCGGCGCGCGTGGCCTTGCCGACGATGCCCATGTCCTTGACGAAGATGTCCAAACGGCTGAGGACCTCGGCGCCTTCCTCGTTGTATGCCTCGAGGATGCGGGGGCCGCGGTTGGACAGCATGAACGAGCCGGCCGCACCTGCCTCCAGGGCCGCGAGGGTCTTCGCCTGGTCCAGTCCGAGGGCGTCCGCGAGTGCCATGGCCTCGGCGGCAGCGGCGATGTGCACGCCGCACAGCAGCTGGTTGACAGTCTTGAGTGCCTGGCCGTCGCCGGGCTTGTCCCCCACGATGCTTAGCGTGGAGGCCAACAGTTCCAGCGCGGGTCGGGCCATTTCCTGGGCAGCCGGCGTTGCGCCTACCACGATCAGGAGGTCGCCTTCCCCCGCACGCTTGGGGCCGCCGGAGAGCGGTGCGTCGACGAGTTCGACGCCGTATTCGGCCAGGCGCGCAACCGTGGCCGGAATGGCTTCGGTGCCGACCGTACTGCCGAGGATCACGACAGCGCCCGGCTTCAGTACCGAGGCAACGCCGTTCTCGCCGAAGAGAACCTCGTTGAGTTGTTCGCCGTTGCGCACGGCAAGGAGCAGGGCGTCGGCGCCTTCCGAAGCTTCACGGGCCGAAGCGAAGGTGCGGATCCCGGCGTCGGCGGCGAGCTTCAGACGCGGTTCGGCGATGTCGAAGCCGTGGACGGTGAGCCGGGTTGCCAGGCGGGTAGCCATCGGCAGGCCCATGGCGCCCAAGCCGAGGACGGCGACGGTGTAGTTGCTGGTCATGATGTTCTCCATTGAATGCGGGGGTCAGAAGGTGCTGCTGAGTTTGCGGGTTACTTGCGCCAGGGATTCGTCGTCGCCCACATTGCCGGCGAAGACGACGTACGGGATGCCCTTCGCGGGTCCGTCCACCGGTTCCCACAGCGAGACGATGCCGGGCAGCATCGGGCCGCGGACAATCGCGTGGCGGATTTCCAGGCCGTGCGCGGCCACGTCCGAGGACGTGATGCCGCCCTTGGCGATGACGAAGCGCGGCGGGAAGGTCTTGAGCGTCCGGTTCACGATCGCGACGACGGCGGCAGAGACGGTGCGGGCAATCTTCAGGCTCGCGGCGGCGTCCTCGGTCTTGATGAGCAGGCGGCTTGTGTGGAGGATGACGTCGCCCGCGTGGAGGGCGTGGACGACGGCGGCGACCATTTCGTCGAGGTAGGCTTCCGCGCCGCTAGCGAGAAGCGTCTCGACGTCGATCTCGATGATCCGGGCAGCGCTGTGCCGGGCGGTCAGGACGTTGAGCTGGCGCGTGGTGAGGCCGACGTGAGAGCCAACGACGATCAAGCCACCGGTTGTCGATGGAGTGTTGCCTTCGTAGGCTTCCTCGCCGCTGAGTGCCTCGCGGATTTCCTGACCGATCCGGCCTCGGACGAAGGGCGGCCCTACGCGGTAGAGCAGCTTCTTGCCGCGGCGCCCGGCCTCTTCCAGCCCGAGGGCCAGCGCGCGGAGGTCATTCTCGGTGACGATGTCAGCGACAATTGGCGCGGAGTTCGCGGCGGGCTCGATTGCGTCGGCGATTGCCTTGGCGGAGAGCTCGGGATCTCCGCCGGATCCATTAGCGGCAGCTGCACCGGCCCGGATGATGTTCAGGTCGAGGACGATCACGTCCCCGGCCGGGAAGCGGCCCTGCGACTTTTCCTCCACATATTTGGCCATCTCCGAGTTGGCGAATCCGAAGCTCGCATCCTTGGCGAACTCGGTCTCGGCAACCGGGGTGAGCTTGCCGGCGTCGTGCCCGGTACCGCGCATGTAGTGCACACCGCCAATGGTGACGCGACCGGCGTCGGGAAACGCCGGGACCATTACGACGCCGTCGGTCGCTTCGCCGGTCACGTCGGCAATCGTGGCTGCAATGACGTCCGGTTCCAGCGGGTAGTGGCCGCGGAGGGTGGAGTCGGAGCGGCTGACGAACCCCAGGCGCACATCGTCGCCAGCTGCGGCAAGGGCGTTGCGCACGATTTCCTCGTTGCGGGCAGCGGCCTCAACCGGGTCCAGGCTGCGCGTGTTGGTCAGCACGTAGACCGCGGGCTGGGACCGGCTCTCCACAATGTGAGCGAACGCCCATTCGAAATCGACAACCTCCCAGCGGGTGAGTACCGGCAAGTTGGCCACTGACTGGGTGCCGGTGGGGTCGTCGTCGAGTACTACCAGGACGCGGGGCGAGGCTGCGGAAGACGCTGCTACGGCGTCGGCAACCAGCTGCGCGGGGATCTGGACTTCGGCCGGGAAGGCGGCCAGAACATCGGCTTCAAGGGTCACTATGCACTCCATCGTGGTTTTGAAGGTAAATGTAAGATGTCAGACATCTAATATTTGAATGCTAGTGTGACACACCCCCTTTCGGCTGTGCAAGTGTCAGTCGTCACTATGCTTGGCGCATGCTTCAAGAGCCTCCCGCCGCCGCGGCACTGCACGTGGACATGCGCATTCCAACGGCCGCCGCCAGCACGGATTTTCGGCCCGAGCCTCCCGTTCTCTTGCTGCACGGCTGGGCCTCGACATCCGGCTATTGGGAGGCACTAGCCACCGAATTGCTCGACGCCGGACGAAGCGTCTGGATCGTCGATCTACCCGGGTATCACCCAGGAGACGTATTACCTCCGGGCTTCCGGTGGACCCTGGAATCAGCGGCCGATTCTGTCGCTGCCGTTGCTGCCCGGAACGCCTCGCCGGTCCACATTGCGGGCCACTCGATGGGCGGAAGCGTGGCGCTGACTCTAGCGGCCGCGTATCCGGAGCTCGTGGCCAGCGTGGCCTTGATCGGTATGGTCCCGGCCCCGCCAAACGAAGACTTCAAATCGATGCTCGAATCCCAACTACGGCAAGGTTTCGTTGACGGCGCGACGCGCGCCAAGTGCATGAAGGCCTGGTTCAGGGCGCTGTCCCCGGAGGACCATCGTTTGTTGAGCCAAGGATTTGACCTACCTTTCGAGGTCCTTGGCCCGAGCGGCCTCGCGGCGATGGCCGGCGTGGCCGCAGATGTCCCCGAAAGGGTGACTGCGCCGACGCTGGTGATTGCCGGCGTCGGGGACCGATTACGTTCGCTGGACCAAGCGGAAGCTTTCGTGGCGGCCAGTCCGCTACGGAGGCTCGCGGCAGTCCCCGACGCCGGACATAGCGTGCATTGGGAGCAACCGCGCGCTTGCGCCCTGGCGCTCGGCGCGTTTTGGAACGAAAGCCGGCAACCGCCAGCGTAAGATGTCAGACATCTAGGAACGGAGCACCATGGCACGCAAGTCGCTGGTCGGCGTCGTCGCTGACGAGCTGCTGGACCGCATCGTCGCGGGCGAATTTCCGCCGGGCACGGTGGTTCCCGGCGAACTCGAACTGAGCGCCAAGCATGAAGTCAGCCGCATGACTGTCCGCGAGGCCATGAAGACGCTCGAGGCCCAGCGAATCCTCAGCGTGGAGCGCGGCCGGGGAACATTCGTCAACCCGCTCAACCGCTGGGCGTCCCTCGAAGCCGTGTTGCGTGCGGCGTCGGAAGGCAAGAACGACGCAGCAGCGTCCGTCCAGCTCATCGAGCTGCGCCGCATGCTCGAGACCGGCGCCTGCGAACTCGCCGCGTCACGGATCTCCCCCGAGGAAATCGACCAACTGCAGGTTCACGTGTCCGCCATGCAGAAGGCCCATGATTCGAATGATGTGGGCGCGTTCGTCGAGGCGGACCTGGGCTTCCACGATGTCATCCTCCATGCTTCCGGCAACGTCTTCGTGGCCGTGCTTTTCGAACCTTTGCACCGCGTCCTGGAAGCCCGGCGAACCCAGACGTCGCAAATCCCGGATATCCAGCGGCACGCGATCGGACATCACCGGGCCATCCTGAAGGCCCTCGAAGCCGGAGACTCGCCCCGAGCCCGGGAAGCCATGGACGCACATATGCAGCAGACCCTCGACGACCTCAGGACGTACGTCCTGGAGGCTTAGGCCGGCGACCCCCTGGGACGCTCGCTCACATATCCGGGCCATTTCCCGGACGCCCGCTCACCTATCAACGGTTGTGGGTGGACCCCCGCTCACCTATACGGGTCAATTCCCGAACGCCCGCTCCCATGTACCGGCCATTTCCACGGACGCTCGCTCAGATCAGGTGAGCGAGCGTTACGCCGAAAGGCCTCATAGGTGAGCGAGCGTTTGGCCATCCGGCACCATAGGTGAGCGAGCGTCCGCGGAAAGGGCCCCATAGGTGAGCGAGCGTCGGGAGGGGACGGCGCCACCCCTAGTCCCCCGGCCCCGCGTCCGCTAGTCTGCTTTCACGGCCTGCCAGGCCCGCAGTTCAGGCATCAAGGACGATCATGAGGAGCAAGAATGGCTGACCACACATATAGCGTTTCCGAAATTGTTGGAACCTCGTCCGAGGGCGTCGACGCCGCCATCAGGAACGGAATCGCGGCTGCGAGCCAGACCCTCCGGAACCTCGACTGGTTCGAGGTCAAGGAAATCCGCGGCCACCTCAGCGAGGGCGCCGTTGCCGACTGGCAGGTAACCATCAAGCTCGGCTTCCGCCTCGAACGCTAGAAACCTCGAGCGTTAAGCCGCACGCAACCCTCAACAAACGACGATGGCCGTCAGCCTTTCTGTGGAAAGGCTGACGGCCATCGGTTGCGAGGCTGGACTCACCCGCGGGTCCAGACTTGGACGGGGTCACCGCCACAGAGGAGTCGCCGGCCACGGCCGGCAAAATCGATCCATAGGAATTCGTGGTCGGAAGAAACTTCGTCCACAAGGCCGGCGTCGAAACCCCATTTGTCCTCGTGGATCCAGACGGTTTCGCCGCGGCTGAGTTCCGACCATTTCGACGGCGGCAGGCGCAGTGCCGCTCCCACGGGCCGTTGCGCCGACGTCGTGAAGTGGCTTGGGCCCCAAGCGCCCAAGGTTTCGGGGCTCATCGGGACTCGGCGACCAAGTACTGGCGGTGCCACACCGTTGCCGCACCGTTGTGGGCCGGGAAGACGTGGCCTTCGAAGAACGTGTGCACCACATGGGGTTCACCTTCGGGGCTCCACTGGCCGGATGCCGGGCAATGCGAGCCCGTGGATCCCGCGGACCCGGTGGTTGCCCGCTCCCTCAGCAGCGCGATGCGTTTCATCGTTGAATTCCATCCTTGATATGCGAAAAGGTCTGGATTCAGCGTAAACGCGATTCAAAAGCCGCCCAATGGGCACATAGACAAAATCACACCAATTCACTATGCAGCAGCACAGTGACGTGGAGCACTTTTGACTGAACCCGTTCAGCTCTCGTCCATAGCGTGGCGTTCGGACAGCTCCGCGCTCGTCGTCGTTCCCGCACCAAACGCCGTTCCAGCACCGAAACTGCCCAGCAACTTCAGGGCATCGTCCGACGGCGAACCCGCCTTCGCGGAGTAGACCCGCAAGACCTGGTCCGGGTCCTCCGGCAGGGCCAGGTTCTCGAAGTTCAGTTCCAGGTCCCCCACCGTGGGGTGGTGCAGGCGGACCGTGCCAGCCGAACGTGCCGCGACTCGATGCCCTGCCCACCATTGACGGAAATGTTCGCTGTTCACGGCCAGTTCGCCTACGAGCTGGTTGGCTTGGGGGTCGTCGGGGTGCCGCCCGGTATCCGCCCGCAGGGAACCGGCGGCTTCTGCGGCGACCGTCTTCCAGTCCCGGAACAGTTCGCGTGCGTGGGGGTCCAGGATCAGCCACCGCGTGAGGTTCCGCTCAGCGGGCGGCATGGACGGGAAGTCGGCAAACAACAGGACTGCCATGCGATTGGCTCCGAGCACGTCGCTGCGCCGACCAAGCAAAAGCGCCGGAACGTCGCCCACGGCGTCCAGAAGTTGGCGCAAGGCCGGCCGCACCCGTGGTGCGGGAGTCGGCACCTTGGCAGTCGACGCGCAGTGCTCCAGCAGGTCCATCATGTGGGTGTGCTCGCTTGAATCCAGGCGAAGTGCCCTCGACACCGATTCAAGGACTGCCCGGGACGGATGAATGTGGCGTCCCTGTTCGAGCCGCGTGTAGTAGTCCGTGCTGACGTCGGCCAAGCGCGCAATCTCTTCCCTGCGCAGCCCGGGAACCCGGCGCGCGCCGGACGCTTCCGGCAACCCTGCATCCTCCGGCGACATCCGGGCACGCATGGCTTTGAGGAACTTTCCAAACTCGGCGCTTTGACCCATGTCCCTATTCTTCCTTCCGGAGGGCCCTGTTTCTACGGCCAAGGTAGGACTGCGAGTCCTAGGAAAAACAGGGGGCGTCAAAACTACTGCTTGTTGTGCCGAAACTGCATAGGCTCGAAAAAGCCAGCCAGGCAATCCACCCACCAGCGACGAAAGGGCCGGACATGTCCAACGCTCAGAATTCCACCGTTCCCGGGCTCGTCCTGAATAACTCGGTCACCATCCCCCAGCTCGGCTTCGGCGTCTTCCAGGTCCCGCCTGCCGAGACCCAGAAGGCCGTCGAGGACGCCCTTGAAGCCGGGTACCGGCACATCGACACCGCCGCGGCCTACCGGAACGAAGCCGGCGTCGGCGCGGCAATCAAGGCTTCGGGCATCGCCCGGGAAGAACTCTTCATCACCACCAAACTCCGCAATGGCGAGCAAGGCCGTGCCGCGGCGGCATTCAACCACAGCCGCCGCGAACTCGGCCTCGACGTCATCGACCTCTACCTGATCCACTGGCCCGTGCCGTCCCAGGGCCTGTTCGTGGACGCGTGGAAGGCCCTGGAAAAGATCCATGCCGACGGCGGCGCCCGGGCAATCGGCGTGTCCAACTTCCTGCCCGAACACCTCGATACTCTCCTGGCATCGGCAGACGTCGTTCCCGCCGTCAACCAGATCGAACTGCACCCGACCTTCCAACAGCGGGAACTGGCCGCGAAGAGCCGCTCCTACGGAATCGCCGTCGAGGCCTACAGCCCGCTGGGGCAGGGAGCAGACCTTGGGTCGGCAACAGTCACCGAGCTTGCCGAAGCGCACGATGCCACCCCGGCCCAGATCGTGCTGGCCTGGCACCTCGGAACGGGCAACATCGTCATTCCCAAGTCCGTCCACCCGGAACGGATCCGCCAGAACCTCGCGGCGGCGGCGCTGCAGCTTTCCCCCGAGGAATTGGCGGCCATCAGCGCGCTCGACGGCGGTGCCCGCCTCGGCGCCGACCCCGCCGTCGCGTCCTTCAGCCAGATGTAAACCCACCACAGCGTAAGGAAACCTAAACCATGCAGTACACCCACTTGGGCCGCTCAGGCCTCAGCGTCTCCCGCCTGTGCCTCGGAACCATGAACTTCGGCCCTCAGACCGAGGAATCGGCAGCGCACTCCATCATGGATTCCGCGCTGGACTCCGGCATCAACTTTTTCGACACCGCCAACGTCTACGGCGGCACGCAGCACCGGGGATGGACCGAGGAAATCCTGGGCCGCTGGTTCGCCAAGGGCGGCGAGCGCCGCGAGCGCGTCGTCCTGGCCACCAAGCTCTACGGAACCATGACGGACCGCCCCAACGAGTCCAAGCTCTCCGCCCTCAACATCCGGCGCGCCTTGGACGCAAGCCTCAAGCGCCTTCAGACGGACTACATCGACGTCTACCAGTTCCATCACGTGGACCGGAACACGCCGTGGGACGAGATCTGGCAGGCCATCGAGGTTGCTGTGCAGCAGGGCAAGATCCTGTACTCCGGAAGCAGCAACTTCGCTGGCTGGCATATCGCCCAGGCCCAGGAGGCTGCCGCACGGCGCAGCTACAACGGACTCGTGAGCGAGCAGTCGATCTACAACCTGCTCACGCGGAACGTCGAACTGGAAGTCATCCCGGCCGCCCAGCAATACGGCCTCGGGTTGATCCCGTGGTCGCCTCTACACGGCGGCCTTCTGGGCGGCGTGCTGAAGAAGGAGCGCGACGGCGTCCGTCGCCTTGAGGGCCGCGCGGCCGAAACGCTGAAGAAGCACGAAGACCAGATCCGCCAGTACGAGGACTTCGCCGACGATCTCGGCCAGGAACCCGGCGACGTCGGCTTGGCCTGGTTGCTGCACCAACCGGCCGTGACCGCACCGATCGTGGGTCCACGTACGCAAGAGCAACTGGATGCCGCCATCAGGGCTTTGGATGTCACCCTCGACGCCGATGCCCTCAAGCGGCTCGACGACATCTTCCCGGGCCACCGGACGGCGCCCGAGGACTACGCGTGGTGACGTCGGCACCGTTGCGCCTGCTGTTCATCGGCGGGACCGGGACCATCAGCGCGGCGGCGGCGGAGCGCGCCGTCGCGCTGGGCCACCGGCTCACCATTCTCAATCGCGGACTGAGCTCGGAACGGCCGGCTCCCCCGGGCACGGAACTGCTCCAGGCAGATATCCGCAACCCCGCCGAGGTGGCGGAGGTGCTGAGCGGCCGCGAGTTCGACGTCGTCGCGGACTTCATCTCCTTCACGCCGGACCATGTGGCCACCGCCGTGGAGTTGTTCCGCGGCCGGACCGGCCAGTACGTGTTCATCAGTTCAGCGTCGGCCTACCAGAAGCCGCCCGCACACTTGCCGATCCTCGAGTCGACCCCGCTCAGGAACCCGTTCTGGAAGTACTCGCAGGACAAGATCGCCTGCGAAGACCTGCTCGTCCGGGCCTACCGCGACGAGGGATTCCCCGTCACCATCGTTCGGCCCTCGCACACTTATGACCGCACGCGGATCGCCCTTCTGGGCGGCTGGACGGACATCCATCGGATGCGGGAAGGCCTACCTGTGGTAGTCCACGGCGACGGTACCTCGCTGTGGACCCTCACCCATGCGGATGACTTCGCTGTCGCTTTCGTTGGTCTCCTTGGCCGGCCGCAGGCTGTGGGTGAAAGCTATACCATTACCTCGGACGAGGCACTCCCATGGGACCAGGTCTACCGGCTCTTCGCCACCGCGGCAGGGGCGCCGGAACCCGAACTGGTGCACATCGCCTCGGATACCATTGCCGCGCACTCCCCGGAGCTTGGCCCCGGGCTTCTCGGGGACAGGTCGCATTCCGTGGTCTTCGACAACACCAAGATCAAGACCTTGGTGCCCTGGTATCGGGCAGAAATTCCCTTCGCCGCGGGCGCACGGGAGATCGTCCGGTGGCATGATGAACATCCAGGCATCAAGCACGTGGACCAGGACTTCATGAAACTCAGCGATCAACTGGTCCAATGGGCGCGGAGGCAGATCTAGCAACCGAAAGGACAGGACCATGGCACTTGCTCCGACCGTCAGGCTCAATGACGGTAATGCCATCCCGCAGATCGGCCTCGGAACCTGGCCGCTCGACGACGCCCAGGTCGCCACGGCGGTGGTGTCCGCCGTCGAGCTTGGCTACCGGCACGTCGACACGGCGTACCGCTACGGTAACGAGGCCGGCGTCGGGCAGGGCGTGCGGGACTGCGGCCTCCCGCGCGAGGAACTGTTCATCACCACCAAACTGGACGGCACGCATCAAGGCCGCGATCGCGCCGTCGAGGGGCTCGAGGGATCCCTCAAACGGCTCGGACTGGACTACGTGGACCTCTTGTTGATCCATTGGCCGCTCCCCCAACGGAATGAATTCGTGTCCACTTGGGAGACTTTCGAGCGGCTCCAGGCTGAGGGGAAGGTGCGATCGATCGGCGTGTCCAACTTCAAGCCCTCGCACCTCGAGCGGCTTCTCGAGGAAACATCGGTGGTGCCCGCCGTCAACCAAATCCAGATCTCGCCGTCCATTACCCGGATCAACGAGCGGGCATTCAATGGCAGCCATGGCATCGCCACGGAATCGTATAGTCCGTTGGGCGCCGGCCGCGATCTCCTGAACGCCCCGGTCTTGTCCGCAATCGGGAAAAAACACGGAAAGACGCCGGGTCAGGTGGTGCTGCGCTGGCACGTCCAGGAAGGGCTCGTGGCCATCCCGAAGTCCTCCAATCCGCTGCGCATGAAGGAAAACCTGGACGTTTTCGACTTCGCTTTGGATCACGACGATCTGTCCGCGATCGCTACTTTGGACGCGGGTGCCGATGCCGGAGTCGACTCGGACGTACAGGGACACTGAGGACGGCATGGCAGAGGACATCGACGGAACGCTCATCTGGGCAGGCGCTTACACCGCGGACAGCAGCGGGAACGGAACGGGCATTGGGGCGGTTTCGGCCCGGGAAGGTGGCAACCTGAGTTGGCTGGGCACCGCCGTCGACGCACCGTCGCCGTCGTTCCTTGCCGTTCACCCCACGCTGCCGGTGGTCTACGCGGTAGCCGAAGCAGCCGAGACGGTCCGGGCGTACCGGCGGACCGGGCCGTTCGGCCTTGAGCCTTTGGGCGACGCTTGGCCGGCCGGAGCTGCGGCCTGCCACGTCGCCGTCGACCCTTCCGCCCGTTTCATCGTGGTCAACTGTTGGGGCGACGGCAACGTGCTGCTGTACGGGCTCGACGACGACGGCGGCATCACCTCGCGCTTTGCCTCACCGCCGGCGAAGGACCCGCACGCAGGCGTCGACGGCGGGATCGACATCGCCACGGGCGGTCCCCGGGTGAGCCGCGCCCACGCAAGCCTCATGCTCGAGGACGGCCGGATCATGACCACCGATCTCGGATTCGACCTTGTGCGCGTGTGGAACTACTTCCCGGACAGCGGCCTGCTCCCAGACCACCAGGTGGCCCTCCCCATGGGCAGCGGTCCGCGGCACTTGGTCCAGCACCCCTCTGCCGACGCCGTGTTCGTCCTGACCGAATATTCCATCGAGGTCGCAGTGCTCTTGCCCGGCGGGGATGGTCGCTTTGCGCTCCACCATCGCGGTCCTGCGACGGCGGGTGGAGCCGCGGACGGCGACGCAGCCGCGGAAATCGCACTGTCCCCGGACAATCGCTTCGTCTACACGGGCATCCGCGGCTCGAACCGGATCTCGGTACTCGCCGTCGAAGGCAGCGGAACCCGGCTCCGGCCCGTGGCGGACGTGCCCAGTGGTGGTGACTGGCCCCGACACCACCTGGTCCGCGACGGCTGGCTCCACGTGGCACACGAGCGATCCAACCAAGTCACAACCTTGGCTTTGGACCGTGCCACGGGCATCCCGGGCGAAGTCCTCGAGCAGCTGAGCGTAGGTTCACCCACTGCTTTGGTCCCGGCTCTGTAGCTGGCTCGTCCAGACGTGAGATCTCGGCGTTTTCGCGACCCGAAAGAGGCGAGATCTCACGCCTCGACGCGTTGCCTAACCCCGTACAGCCTCGTCCACGGCGGCCAGCAGGGAGTTGAACCGCGGGTTGGCATCAAGGTCATCAATCAGTACCGCGCGGCCGTGGTCGTCGGCCAGCGGCACTTGCCAGTTGGGGTAGACCTCCGACGTCGTTCCCGGCTGGTTCTGCACGCGCCTCTCGCCCACGGCATCCACCAACGCAACGCCCAACAGGACTGAGGGCGCGAGGGCCAGCAGGCGGTGGAGCGCCTCAATGACTTGCTCTTCGCCAAGCGCTTTTCCGTCGGCCGGCAAGAGGCCCCTTTCCTGCAGCAACCCCATCATCTTGTCCAGGCCGGCCTCGTGCTCGGCCCGTTCCTCGGCCACGCTTCGTTCGAGCAAGCCCAGTTTGCTCCGGAGTTCCACGTGATCGCCGGCGAGGTACCCGGCAGTCGGCGGAAGGTCGTGGGTGTTGACGCTTGCGAGGGCCCTCGTCCGGTAACGTTCGGGCGGGAGGGGCGAGTCGCCGTCGTACTCGAACCAGAGGATCGACGTGCCCAGGATGCCGCGGGCCGCAAGGTAGTCCCGCACCCATGGCTCGAAAACGCCCAAGTCTTCGCCGATGACCACCGCGCCCGCGCGGTGCGCCTCCAAAGCGAGGATGCCGATGAGGGCCTCGTGGTCATAGCGGACGTAGGCGCCGTCGCGGGCGGAGTTGCCGGCGGGCACCCACCACAAACGGAACAGCCCCAGGATGTGGTCCACACGGATTCCGCCGGCATGGCGGAGCACGGTGGAGAGCATCGCGCGCAGCGGCGCGTAGCCCGCCTCAGCCAAGCGGACCGGGTGCCATGGCGGCTGGCTCCAGTTCTGGCCGAGCTGGTTGTACATGTCCGGCGGTGCGCCCACGCTGACACCCGGCGCGAAGCTGCTGCGCAGGGTCCAGGCGTCGGCGCTGCTCAGGTCCGCCCCGACGGCGAGATCGTGCACGACTCCCAACCGCATGCCGGATCGCTTCGCGGCGGCCTGGGCCGACTCGAGTTGCTCATCGCAGATCCACTGGAGCCAACGGTGGAAATCGAT
Organism: Arthrobacter sp. SRS-W-1-2016; assembly: GCF_002009585.1. Lineage (NCBI taxonomy): Bacteria > Bacillati > Actinomycetota > Actinomycetes > Micrococcales > Micrococcaceae > Arthrobacter > Arthrobacter sp. SRS-W-1-2016. Next base: position 38,854 of record NZ_MTPV01000040.1, read on the forward strand.
CCGATCTGCCAAGGCCTGCCGCATCGCCTCAACCTCGGGCGAGCCAAGGGTGGCCTCGGGTTCCTGCCAGAAGGGGTCGTCCGGCGAGCGGTCCTCGCGGATGGCGCACCAAAGGGCGAAATCGTCCAGGCCCGCACCGGACTCCCGGCAGAACTCCTCGAAGGCGCGCTGCCGGGCAGGAGAAAGCTTGACGGTGTGGAGGAGTTCCAGTGCAGCGAGCTTCGCGGCGAAGATCTGGTCCCGGTCCAGCCGTTCCGCGTCCTTGTTGAGCGCGTGGACGTCATCCAACAACCGGTCCACCGTGGCGCGCTTGCGGGGCTTTACATATGCCAATTCGGGAATTTCTTCAATGCGAATATAAATGGGGTTGAAGAACCGCCTGGTGGACGGAGAATACGGCGACGCTTGTACCGGAGGCACAGGATCCGCGGCGTGCAGCGGATTCACCAGGATGTAGTCGGCACCGCGCGCCCCGGCCAAGGACGCCAGATCAGCCAAGTCCGCGAAGTCCCCGATACCCCATGAGCGCTTCGAGCGCACCGAGTACAGCTGCGTGGCGAGTCCCCATCCGCGCCGTTCCTCCAGCTGTGCTGCCGTCTGCAACCTGGCTGGAACCACGGCCAGCGCGGCGGTGGCCGTCACGCCGTCGGACTCGGCCGTGAGCGAGTGCCAGCCGAGCGGCAACCCGGCGGGCACCTCAAACGTGGCGCGGCCTGTGGGCACTCCATCCACGTCGCGCGAGGGCGCCCAGTCCTCCTGTTGGATGGCGGCGCGTTCCGTTCCGTCCTCGAGCGAGATCGACAGCCGGGCCGGCGAACCGTCGCGGACATGGACGTGCACAGCCGCGGTCGTTCCCTCTTGGACGACGACGGCGGGCGGCAGCATCCGCCGCCACGGCGCCACTTCTGCGTCCACGAGGGCCGCCTCGATCTGCTCGTTGGAATGGGCCGTAACCCCGAGGGCGCCCAGCACTTGAATCAACGTGGTGGGCGAAACGTCGTGTTGCAGCCCATCCCAGCCATGGAACGACGTCCCGACGCCGTGAGCATCCGCGAGCCGGTGAAGCAGGTCCTCGTCAATGGCGGGGTTCATAGCGGTTGGCATCGCCGTGGTGTCGGTGTCCTGCTGGATGGGGGTGTTGGTCATGTCCGCCTCGTCTGCGATGTGATTCGTCCGAACGTGCATACCGCCCCGCGTGCAACTCAAGCGAGGCAACTGGTTCCGATTATTGCAGGGCGGTGCGGGCCGTCCCACTAATTCCGGCAGCATGACGCCCCACCCGCAACCCTCGCTCACCTATACGCCCCCAAACCCAAACCCTCGCTCACATACGTCTGGGCGCATCGTGGTACATGATTGAGCCATGGACGCCATCGACGCGCTCAACGAAACCGCCTTCTGGCTGGAACGGGAACTCGCGGACAGCTTCAAGGTCCAGGCGTTCCGGCGCGCTGCGGGCATCATCGCCGGACTGAGCCGGGAGGAACTTACTGCCCGACTCATGGATGGCCGCCTCAAGCGAACCAAGGGAATCGGCAGCCGCACCTTCGAAGTCATCAGCCAGGCCTTGAGCGGCGCCGTTCCGGACTACCTTGAGAACCTCCGCCGCCGAGGGGCCGAACCTTTGGTCGACGGCGGACATGAACTGCACGCCAAGCTGAGGGGCGATTTGCATAGCCACAGCAACTGGTCGGATGGCGGTTCAGCGATCGAGGCCATGGCCGATGCTGCTCATATTCTCGGACGGGAATATCTCGCCCTGACCGATCACTCACCCAACCTCACGATCGCCAACGGACTCAGCCCCGAGCGTTTGATGGAGCAGCTCACGGTCGTGGATGGAATCAACGAGCGGTACGGCCAGGAGCCTGGGTTTCGGCTATTAACCGGCATCGAAGTGGACATTCTTGAAGACGGCCAGCTGGATCAGTCCGCGGAACTGCTGAGCCAACTCGACGTTGTGGTGGCCAGTGTCCACTCGAAGCTCCGATCAGACAAACGGTCGATGACTCGACGCATGCTCGCCGCCATCGAAAACCCCTATGCGAACGTCCTTGGTCACTGCACCGGCCGCTTGGTCAAAGGATCACGAGGAACACGGCCCCCATCGGGGTTCGACGCAGAAAAAATATTCGCGTCGTGCGCGGAACACTCAGTCGCCGTCGAGATCAACTCGAGGCCCGAACGCCAGGACCCGCCGGACGAATTGATTCGTATTGCCCTCGACGCCGGCTGCCTTTTCAGCATCGACAGTGACGCGCATGCCCCGGGCCAGCTCGATTTCCTGCAATACGGTGCCGAGCGCGCGGAAGCCAACGGCGTACCCAGCGATCGCATCGTTACGACGTGGCCGTTGGATCGGCTTCTGGAGTGGCTCCAGCCCAAGCCATAGCCCGCCGTCGCCGCCAACTATTTAATGCCCGACGGCGACTTCCGCACCCAGTGCCGACCCCCGCCGTCGACCTCCGGCGATACAACTGCAGGAGGGTTGAAAAAATAGCCCCACAAGAGAGCGAGCGTCGTCGATTTTCCCGCCATAAGTGAGCGAGCGTCATCAGAATTCGGGTTACAAGTGAGCGGGCGTCGTCAGGACTTCCCACGGAGCGCCGCGCGGACCCGGAACCGCACGGCTGCGACCGCCCATACGACGACGAACAGCCCAATCAGCATCAGCCCGGCGTCCCCCAGGTCTATTTCGCCCAACCACGTGGTGACCGGATCGCGCAGCCCGAAGGCCGCGTTGAGGAAACCACCCAGCGTGATGGCCGAGATGAAGAGCGCCGAGAAGGCCGAGATGCCAGTGATGATCGCGTTGAATCCAAGCTTGCGCCGGGGATCGTTGATAGCCGACTTGTACATACGCATCATGGCCACTCCGTTGACGGAATCGCAGAGGGTCATTGCAGCGGTGAAAGCCAGCGGTAGTGCCAGGAGGGCGAGCACGGACACTCCCGCAAGCGAGGCCGCAGTCGTAAGCACCAGCAGCCCGATGGTGGTGGCGGTGTCGAATCCGAGGCCGAACAAGAACCCGATCACGTAGATGTTCCGCGGACGCTGGACCTTGGACAGCGGCTTGGCCAGGAGGCGCGCGATGAACCCTTTGGTTTCGAGGTCGTCGACGGCGATCGCGCCACCGGCCTGGGCGGCGCGGTACAACTGCATCGTACGAAGGAACGCAGACCCGTTGAAGATACCCATGGCCAGCAGGAAGATGCCAGAGACGCCGCTGCCGATCAGCCCCAGCACGAGGTGTCCGGTGGTGCCGTCCTCCATGAGCTGGCCCACGAGGCTGGCGCCGCCGACCACCATTACACCGGCCAGGATCACCACGGAGCTGTGGCCCAGGCTGAAGGCAAAGCCGACGCTTACTGGGTCCTTGCGTTGCGCCACGAATTTTCGCGTGGAATTGTCGATCGCGGCGATGTGGTCCCAGTCGTAGCTGTGCTTGATGCCGGCCACATAGGCCGTCAGCACGAGGCCCAGCGCCAGCGGCTGCCCGCCACCGGCGCCACCCACCAACAGGAGCACGACGGCGGCAAGGTGCAGGAGGACGACGGAGCCGAACATGAACGCGAGGCGCGATTTCATCGGGAGATGCTCACGCCGGCGGTACATCGAGGCAAGTTCCGCGAGTGACGTCATCAGTACTTCCTGAGGTTCAGCGGGGCCCTGCCGTACCAGCGTTCGCGCAAGAGGCCGGTACAGGCGCCCAGCAATCGATTCAGTTCCTCGGTGCTGTTCGAGAGGGACCGCAGGACCAGGCCCGTTGTGCCCGCGAGGCTTCGACTCAGGGACAAGCCGGAGTACGCGTCGTACCCTGCCGTCAGCCGGTGCAGTTCATCGGCGAGCGCCTGATCAACCCGCGGATCCACCACAACGAGCGAACCCAGGTGGCTGTACCCCTCCATGAAGCCCAACCCGGTCACATCGCCCAGGGGCGGCCGGATCAGGAGGTTGTCGAGCGCGAGCAGCTCCGCGCCGTCGTCGCCCTCCACCTGGATCTCGTTCCGGAGGCGCAGTTCCCGGTACTTGAAAGAAGCACCGTCCGGCGACCAGCCCGGAGTGATGACTTCCGCCATGATCAGGCTCGACGTCGGATGCACAGTGATGCGCGTATTCTGCCGATAACTGGCCTCCCGGTAGGCGATGAGCTGGTCCGGAGCCAACTCCAGCTCCGCCCCCTCCCCCAGCCGGATTGTCATCCGCTGCTCGGCAAACGATTCCGGCGTCCGATAGATCTTCGTGGCCGACTGCGTCGTCAAGAGCAGAGAAGCCCCATCCTCGACCTCGACATCCACAACATAGAGATCCGCCCCCAAATACGCCCCGCCCGGATTGACCATGACATAACAAACCTGTCCCGACCCATCCAAGTAATGCGGCCTCAACACCCGCAAGGCACCCCGATGAAACTGCTGCACGGCCACGGAACGACCAGCACGTTTCCCTATGACGAGCGCAAGGCGACCCATCTCGGGCCGATCAGCGGACGCGGCCGCAGGCGCAGGCCCGGGCGCAGGCCCAGGGGAGATGAGAGCGTTCGCGAGTGTGCTCATTGGGCCAGGTCGAGCATCAGGACATCGTGCCGCATCCATGCGATGACCTTGTCGAGCCCTTCGTCGGTCTTCAGGTTGGTGAAGCAGAACGGCTTGTCGCCGCGGAATTCCTTGGAGTCCCGCTCCATCACTGACAGGTCTGCGCCCACGAACGGGGCGAGGTCGGTCTTGTTGATGATGAAGAGGTCCGACTTGATCATGCCTTGGCCGGCTTTGCGGGGGATTTTTTCGCCCTGTGCGACGTCGATGATGTAGATCGAGAAGTCCACGAGTTCGGGGCTGAACGTTGCGGAAAGGTTGTCGCCGCCGGATTCGACGAAGATGACCTGCAGGTCCGGGTGGCGTTTCTTGAGTTCCTCGATGGCGGCCGTGTTCATGGAGGTGTCTTCGCGGATGGCGGTGTGCGGGCAGCCGCCGGTTTCGACGCCAATGATGCGGTCCTCGGGCAGGATGCCGTTGGCCGCGAGGATTTTGGCGTCTTCGATCGTGTAGATGTCGTTGGTGATGGCGGCCATGGAGATTTCCCGGCTCATGTGGCGGGTCAGGCGCTCCACGAGCTGCGTTTTGCCGGCACCTACCGGGCCGCCGATGCCGATCTTGATGGGTTCAGACATGTGTCCTCCTTTGGTTCTAGCTCATGAACATGCGTGCACGTTGCCATTCGTGCCGCATCTGCGAAATTTCCAGGCCGGGGCTGACGGCTCCGAAGTCGTCCCAGCCGAGCTGCCGGACATGTTCGACGGCGGCAGCGACGACGTCGTGCGCTTCGCGCAGCAGCCGCTGCCCGGAGTTCTGGCCGAGCGGGATGGCGCGCACGGCGTTCTGGGTCATGGAGGTGACCGCCGCGAAAAGGTACCCGGCCAGCGCTTCTTCGAACGGCACGCCCAGCGAGCGCGCGACGACGGCGAACGCCAGCGGCTGATGGCCGGCGGCCCGGCCCGTGGTCACCAGAGTCCGGTACGCCTCCAGCTCGGCCGACGGAAAGACTTCGGTCCCGATCTCGATCAGCCGCCCGCCCATTTTGGTACTGGCCTCCCGCAACTGCCGAGGCAAGAGCTGGGCGCTCAAATGAGCATCCAACTCCCCCACACTCACCCCTTCATAAAGGAACCGAAAGCCCAAACCATCGGAATAAGTCAACTGCTGCCCCACAAACGCAGCCAGCCAGGTGCCGAACGAGGCTTCGTCGTGAACCAACCCGCGGTCAATATACGTCTCGAATCCAAGAGAATGCGCAAACGCCCCAGTAGGCAACGCGGAGTCAGTGAGCTGCTGCAACGCAAGCTGATAAGAAGTCATGCCACCCCCTCAAGGCGAGACGACAAAGCAGCCGACCGAACGCGTCGGCGAACGGACTCAGTGCGTGTGTTCAGCATGGCGGAAAGGCACCGGCATGACGCGTTCCTGGCGGTCGTAAGGCACACCGACGTGCTTGAGGTAGTCCTCGACCGTGTGGTCGTACTGGCACACCATGACTTCGGCCCCGTACTCGGAAGACCCGTCGAAGAACTGGGCCTGGAGGTGCCGGTTGCCGAGGGAGTGCGCCACTACGCCCATTTCGTGGATGCTGCGGGCGGCGATGACCAGGACGTCGCTCGGCAGCACGGACACCACGATCAGGTTCGCGTCCTCGACAACGAGGATGTCGCCGTCGCGCAGGTCGCCGGATCCGGCCGGGAGGCGGATGCCGAGCTCTTTCCCGTGGTCCGTGGTGACGCGCTGGATGCGTTTGACCAGTTGGGCGCTGGGTAGGACGACCTTCTCCTTGTGGTGGCCGGCGTACTGTTCGGGGTCGGGCAGTTCGTGCAGGTTGCCGAGGATCTTTTCGATGATCATGTGTTTCTCCTCGGGCGATCTAGAAAAGGAAGTAGCGCTGGGCCATGGGCAGCACGTCGGAAGGCTCACAGGTGACGTCTTCGCCGTCGACCGTCACTTTGTAGGTTTCGGGGTCGACGGCGATATCGGGCGTCTCGCCGTTGAACTTCAGGTCCGCTTTGCGCAAGTTCCGGATGCCGGACACCGGGCGGATGACGCGTTCAAGGCCAAGCTCTTCCGGTACACCGGCATCGATGGCGGCCTTCGACAGGAAGGTGATGGAGGACTGCTGCAACGCCTTGCCGTGGGTGGCGAACATCGGGCGCATGGTGCGTGGCTGCGGGGTGGGGATGGAGCCGTTGGAATCGCCCATGAGGGCGTAGGCAATCTGGCCGCCTTTGAGGACCAGTTCCGGCTTCACTCCGAAGAACGCGGGATTCCAGAGGACGAGGTCGGCGAACTTGCCCACTTCCACGGAGCCGATGGAGTCCGCCATGCCCTGCGCGATGGCGGGGTTGATGGTGTATTTGGAGATGTAGCGCTTGATCCTGAAGTTGTCGCTTTCCCCGCCAAGGCCGTTTGCAGCGCCGTGGTTTGCACCTGACGGATCCTTGAGCACACCCCGCTGCCGCTTCATGGCGTCGGCCACTTGCCACGTGCGGATGACGACTTCGCCCACGCGGCCCATAGCCTGGGAATCCGAGGACGTCATGGCGAAGATGCCCAAGTCCTGGAGCACGTCTTCGGCGGCGATGGTTTCGGCCCGGATGCGGGAATCGGCGAACGCCACGTCTTCCGGGATGTCCGGGTTGAGGTGGTGGCACACCATGAGCATGTCCAAGTGCTCTTCGATGGTGTTGCGCGTGTACGGGAGCGTGGGGTTGGTGGACGCCGGGAGCACGTTGGGCAATCCGGCGATCTTGATGATGTCCGGGGCGTGCCCACCGCCCGCGCCTTCCGTGTGGAAAGTGTGGATCACGCGGCCGTCGATGGCCTTGATGGTGTCCTCCACGAATCCGCACTCGTTAAGGGTGTCCGTGTGGATGGCTACCTGGACGTCGTATTCGTCGGCTACGCGCAGGGACATGTCGATCGACGACGTCGTGGCGCCCCAGTCCTCATGGACTTTGAGGCCCACTGCTCCTGCGCGGATCTGTTCGGCGAGCGGCTCGATGGCGGACGCGTGGCCCTTGCCGAAGAGGCCGATATTGATCGGCAGCCCTTCCGCGGCTTGCAGCATCCGTGAAATGTGCCATTTGCCAGGCGTGATGGTGGTCGCCTTGGTGCCTTCTGCGGGCCCCGTGCCGCCGCCCACCATGGTGGTGATGCCGCTGCACAGGGCCGTGGGGACCTGGTCCGGGGAAATGTAGTGGATGTGGGTGTCGACGCCGCCTGCGGTGAGGATCTTGCCCTCTCCGGCGATCATCTCGGTGCTGGCCCCGATCACGATGTCCACACCGTCGGCGATCTGGGGGTTGCCGGCCTTGCCGATCTTGAAGATGTGGCCGTCTTTGAGCGCCACGTCGGCCTTGTAGATTCCCGTGTAGTCGAGGACCACGACGTTCGAAATGACGGTGTCCGGGACGTCCTCATCCCGGGTCGCTTGGCCGTTCTGCCCCATGCCGTCGCGGACCACCTTGCCTCCGCCGAACATGACCTCTTCGCCGTAGACCGTGTAGTCCTTCTCGATCTCAAGGAAAAGCTCGGTGTCCGCCAAGCGGATGGAATCGCCCGTCGTCGGGCCGTAGAGGTCTGCGTACTGCTTGCGCGAAATTTCGAAGCTCATTGGGCTGTCCCTTCGTTGCTGGCCCCGGGCCCTTCGGTGGCGGCAGACCCCCCGGTGGAAGCGGCAGCGCCGCCGTCGTTCTTTCCGGCGTCCGCATCAAGGGGACCATTGACGGCGTTCCGCAGTCCGTAGACTTCGCGGCTGCCCGCAAGGGCCACGAGTCTGACGGTCTTGGTATCGCCTGGTTCGAAGCGCGCGGCCGTTCCCGCGGGGATGTCCAGGCGGCGGCCATAGGCGGCTTCGCGGTCGAAATCGAGCGCGGGGTTCGACTCGGCAAAGTGGTAATGCGAACCCACCTGGACGGGGCGGTCGCCACGGTTGACTACTTCGACGGCGATTGCCTCGCGTCCGCTGTTGCAAGCGATGGGCTCCGATTGGAGACGGTATTCACCGGGAATCATGTTGTCCTCCTAGCGGATCGGATCGTGGACGGTGACGAGCTTGGTGCCGTCAGGGAAGGTCGCCTCGATCTGGACATCATGGATCATCTCGGGCACTCCCTCCATGACATCCTCACGGCGAAGCAGGGTGGTCCCGTAACTCATCAGTTCGGCAACGGTCTTGCCGTCCCGGGCGCCCTCGATCAGTTCGTAGCTGATGATCGCCACGGCTTCGGGGAAGTTGAGCTTCAGGCCGCGGGATTGCCGACGGCGGGCGAGGTCGGCCGCGACCACGATCATGAGCTTTTCCTGCTCACGGGGCAAAAGATGCATCGGTTCTCCTTAAAAGTTCTGTGCTGCAGAAGCGGACATCAGATCACTCGAGGCTCAGATAAAGCCGAGGACGTCGGGGCAGCTACTACGGTTATAACGCCAAACGTCAGACATATCCAGTTCGACCTTTCACCATCCCTCCCGAACGAATTGTGACCAGCCTAAAGCCCTGAGGTTTCGGCGGGATTTCCACGCTCCTGCGGCATCAGGCCTTCTTGGCGCGGTGCTTCCTGAGCTGCCACACAAGCAGGATCGCCACTACGATTACTGCCACCACAGCCGCGGCGCCCCGGCCCACCACGCGCGCCACTTCTTCGTACGAATTTCCGGCCACATAGCCGAGCGTCACGAACAAGGACCCCCAGATAATGCCGCCGCTGAAGTTCCAGAACGCGAAGCGCCGGTAGGGCATGCGGCTGAGTCCTGCGAGCGCGGGCATGACGGCACGAAAGAAGGCGGTAAACCTGCCCAGGAGCACCGCCAGGCCGCCTTTGTCTTTGAGGAAGTCTTCGGCCCTCTGCAATTGGGCGCGCCTCTTGTCGAGAATTTTCAGCGCCATCACGCGCGGGCCGAGGTGCTTGCCAATCTCGTAGCCCACGGTGTCTCCCGTGATCGCGGCAGTCACCACAATGAGGATCATGGCCCACAATTCGAAGAGCCCCCGGCTTGCAATCACGCCGCCGACCACCGCTGCCGTTTCACCGGGGATCACAAAGCCCACAAAGATTGCATCCTCAGCGAACACGAGGGCAAAAACGATGCAGGCGATCACGAGCGGGCTGGTATTCAGGAGTCCGTCCAAAAGCGCTTGCATGAAGAACAGTCTGGCAGTTGAAGGCCCACTTGGGCAGGAAGCGTTGGATCCGGCTGCCATTGCTCGTTTCGTGTTGGCCCGTCAAGAATGGTGAGTGTGAACGACAGTTTCGCTGATGTGGCCTCCCGGATGTGGCACGCAATCGGTGCCGATGATGCTGATTGGCCAGCCGCTCGGCTAACGACTACCGGACCGAGGTCGGTTCTCCCGGCGGCGTTCGACGTGACAGGACTCGCGACGGGAGCGGTCGCCGTCGCAACAGTGGCCGCTGATCAGTTCCTCGCAGCCCGCCGCCAGTCAGGCCCGCGAGCGGTGACGATAGACAGTCGGGAGTCGTGCGCGGCGTTCGCCTCCGAGAGGCTGTTCGCCCCGATCGGCTGGACCCGCCCACCGTTGTGGGACCCCATCGCCGGCAACTATCGCGCGGCCGACGCCTGGATCCGGCTGCACACCAACTACGCGAGCCACCGCGCCGCCGTCGAGCGCGTTCTGGGCGCCCATGACCGCGAAACGGTTCAGGCCGCGGTGGCAGGGTTGCGCGCCGAAGAGTTGGAGACGGCGATCGTCGACGCGGGCGGATGTGCCGCCGTCATGCACAACCGCGGGCAATGGCTCGCTTCGGCTCCAGGGATGGCGACGGCGGACGCGCCGCCGATGACCGTCGTCGAGCGCCCCTCGCCGGGCACCGGGATGCCGAACGCCGTCGGGCATCTGCCCTTCGACGGGGTGCGCGTGCTGGATCTGACGCGGGTGATCGCTGGACCGGTATGCACCAAGTTCCTCGCTGGTTACGGTGCCGACGTGCTGCGGATCGACCCGCCAGGCTTTGACGAGGTGCCCTCGTTGCTGCCTGAGACGACGCTCGGCAAACGTACCGCCGCTTTGGATCTCACTGCCCCAAGTGACCGCTCGACGTTTGAGGAACTGCTCGCGGGTGCCGATGTGCTCGTGTCGGGACTGCGGGCCGACGCCCTGAAACGCCTGGGTTACGACGACAAGGCGCTGGCCGCCGTGAACCCCGGCCTGATCATCGCCAGCCTGGACGCGTACGGCTGGGATGGCCCTTGGCGCAACCGCCGCGGCTTCGACAGCTTGGTCCAGATGAGCTGCGGGATCGCTAACGACGGAGCGACGGCCACGGGCGAAGCGGAGCCGAACCCCCTTCCCGTTCAAGCGCTCGACCACGCGACCGGCTGGCTATTGGGTGCGGCCGTTGCCCATGCCCTGACCCGGCGGCTCACCCACTCGATGACCGCCCGCATCCGGGGCTCACTCATAGGCACGGCAAACCTGCTGTACTCGCTGACCCCGCCGGACGACCACCTGGCCGTAGCTACGCCGACAGACTTCACCCTGGCCGAAACCACCACTCACTGGGGGCCGGCGCAACGCGTACCTCTCCCCGGTCGCATCGACGGCATCCCCGCGCGGTGGTCGCAGCAAGCCGGACCGCTCGGCCGCCACCCTGCGGTGTGGGCCACGCCGTAGTTTCGCCTGGCACAAGCAAACCCCCGGAACCGAGCGGTTCCGGGGGTTTTTGGGTGGGCCCTGTGGGGATCGAACCCACGACCCACGGATTAAAAGTCCGATGCTCTACCAACTGAGCTAAAGGCCCCTGCCGACTGTAGAAACAGCCATAAATACTGTACCTCAAGCTCAAGGCCGTTTTGACACGGGCAGCACCTGCGCCGTCCTGACGTCTTTTGACCCAAACCCCGACGACGACACAGCCCACAACGGCGTGTCGCGGTGCCCACGGATTCAAAGAAGGTCAGGAAGGAACGCCCCAGTCAAGAGTGCACGAGCGAAAACACAGGAGTAGCGTTGGGGCATGAGCGAACAATCGGGACCTCCTGTGTACGGCGGAGCAAATAGGCACCACAAGCCGAAACCCTTCGCGCCGGTTGACTTCGAGCCTTTTGCCGGTGGAGCGGACCCCGCGCGTGTGTCCGAAGCCGCGCACCTTGCCGCCCAGGCCCTTGTGCGCCGAGGCAGGGACAGTGACGATCCAAAGATCACCAGGCGCCTCGTGAAGCTCGCCGATGAGCAAGGCCTTGAAGCCATCGCCGAAATGTGGGCCGAAAGTCCCGCCCGGTCCTTGCCAGGCGCCTTGTGGCGGCTCTATGCGTTGCGCGCGGCCACCATGCAGAACTCCGAGCGCATTTCCGTGTACTTCAAAGCAGGCCGGGACACCGCCCAGGTGTCGCACGTTGTGGCGGGGGCTGCCGAGCCGCCGGGAGCCGACGAGATGAAGCAGATGGCGGATGCCATCCTTTCGGGAGCGTTCGACGGCGATTTCGACGTCGCGCTGGAACGCTCAGCCGCGTTTTGCCGCGTCGTCGCGCTCGGCCAAGCCACCTTGGCGGACAGCGCCGAGCATTCCAACGAAGGCCACGCAAGCAAGCTGACCCGGAACTCCCACCAGCTTGTGAAGACCGCCGAAGATCTGGAGCACGCGGCCAATGCATGGCGCCTCGGAGAGCTGGACTGACGTGAAATATAGGGGCGACGGGCCGTCACAACCACCCCGACCGTCAGCTGTCAATGTTGACTTAGCTCGGACGACGTAGAAAACTGAAACTGGTGTCGAACCGCGAAACCCCCGGGCTTCAACTTATAGCCGCTTCGAGCGGCCTACCGCCGAGAGGCGTATCCGGTTCGGCACCATTTTTATGCCCTTCGGCGAAGACGCCGCCCCATCCCGATCCCTCCCGCCTACCGGAAGCCAAATGAAGCTGCGTCTCTTCCCTCAAGAACCCGCCGGGTTGCAATTGTTGTCGCAAATGGCCCGCCAGATTCTTGAGGCAACAGGGACGCTTTCTGAGATCTTCGGAGCTCCTGTCGCGGAGCACGAACGGCTTGTGGAGGAGATGCACGAGCACGAGGCGAAATCCACGGATCTGCATTTCGCCCTCCTGACCCATATGCGCACGAGTTTCGTGAACCCGCTCCCCCGCGAAGACATGTATGCCCTTTCCCGTTTCCTCAACGAGGCCATGGAAAAGCTGGATGCCGCGGGTGAGCTCGTGGCCCTCTACAAACTGGACCGGGTGCCCAAGCGTGCGGCGGACCAGTTGGAGATCATCAGCCGCCAGGCGGAACTCACGGTCGATGCCATGCGCCAGCTGGACGATCTTGACGAACTCGAGGACTACTGGATCGAGGTCCTGCGGTTGGCGAAGCGTGCTGAGCGCAGCCACCGGACGTGGGTGGCGGAGATGCTCCGTGACATGAAGTCCACCCAGTTTTCCAGGAATCGCGACGTAGCCAACCAACTGGTCGACGTCACCAAGGACATGCGCCGGGTCGCTACCCAGGTAGGCAGCATCATCGTCAAGGAAGCATGAGGTGGCGGTCGCGTTCTTCGCCCTTGTGGTGGTGCTGGCGGCTGGCTTCGCATTCCTGAACGGCTTCCGCGACGTCTCCACCGCCGTCGCACTCTCCGTGCGGACGCGTGCCCTCACTCCGTCTGTAGCCGTCGTGTTGGCGGCTGTCTTCAACTTTGCCGGTGTACTGCTCAGCGGCGGATTCGCACTGATTTTCAGCCAGTCGTGGGTGGTCCTCCCCTCGGGAATGACCGGCCTGACTGTGCTCACCGCAGGGCTGTGCAGCGCCATCCTTTGGGGAATCTACGCTTGGTGGCGCGGTGTGCCGCTCTCGTCAACCCACGCTTTAGTGGGAGGCCTGGTGGGCGCCGGAGCCGCAAGCGCTGTGATGGGTGGCAGCTCCGTCAACGGGGTAGACAATATCCTGCTGGCACAAGTGGTCCTGCCGCTGCTGCTGTCCCCCGTGATTGCCTTCCTCGGCGCCTACCTGCTCGTGTGGCCTGTCACGTGGGCCGCGCGCTACACCCAGCCCGACGTTGTGCATAGCCGCTTCCGTCATGCACAGTCCGTCTCGGCCGCTGCCGTCGCGTTCGGCCACGGGCTGCAGGACGGGCAGCGATCCGTGGCGGTGATCCTGTTGGGCGCCGTTGCGGCCGGGGTGTCCGGCCCCAACGACCTCCCAGTCTGGGTCATCCTGCTGACGGCTGTCATGCTCACGGCGGGAACGCTTTGCGGCGGCTGGCGCATCTCTTACACCCTCGGCTACAAGCTCACGAGGGTAGACCCAATGCGGGGATTCATCGCCCAGAGCCTGACCTCGCTGATGCTGTTCGTCGGCGCCATCGGATTCCACTTGCCGCTTTCCACCACGCACACGGTCACGTCGGCAGTGCTTGGCGCAGGAACCAACCAGAACTTTTCGGTCACCAACCGCCGGATGGTGCTGCGCATACTGGGGTTCTGGGTCGCGACGCCGATCGTCACCGCCGCGGTGGCGTTCGTCGTCGGGCTGGCGCTCTCGCCGCTGTCGCACTGACTTGAGGAGTCGTCCAGGCACGCAAAAGCCCGACGCCGCCAGTCACCCCGGAAGGTGACGGTCGCCGTCGGGCTTTTCGCAGTGGGCCCACGCCGGCGAGGGCCCCGGCCTGAGCTTGCGAAGGCTGGGAGCCGGTGGGGACCTATCCGAACCGCCCGGAGACGTAGTCCTCGGTGGCCTTCTGGGACGGGTTGTTGAAGATCGTGGTGGTGTCAGCGAACTCGATGAGCTTGCCCGGCTTGCCGGTGCCGGCGATGTTGAAGAACGCCGTCTTGTCGGAAACACGTGCGGCCTGCTGCATGTTGTGCGTCACGATCACCACGGTGTATTCGTCCTTGAGCTCGTTGATGAGGTCTTCGACGGCCAAAGTGGAGATGGGGTCCAGTGCGGAGCAGGGCTCGTCCATGAGGATGACCTGCGGTTCCACTGCGATCGCACGGGCGATGCAGAGCCGCTGCTGCTGGCCGCCTGAGAGGCCGGAGCCCGGCTTCTCGAGGCGGTCCTTGACCTCGTTCCACAGGTTGGCGCCGCGCAGGGACTTCTCCACGAGCGCGTCGGCCGCGCCCTTGCTGATCTTCCTGTTGTTCAGCTTCACGCCGGCCAGCACGTTGTCGCGGATGGACATGGTGGGGAACGGGTTGGGCCGCTGGAAGACCATGCCAACCTGGGTGCGGACCGTCACGGGGTCCACGCCGGGGCCGTAGAGGTTGTCGCCGTCGAGCAGGACTTCACCTTCGACGCGCGCCCCGGGCAGTACTTCGTGCATGCGGTTGAGGGTGCGCAGGAAGGTGGACTTTCCACAGCCGGACGGGCCGATGAACGCCGTCACCGATTTGGCTTCAATGTTGATGTTGACGCCTTCAACAGCCAGGAAGCTGCCGTAGTAGACGTTCAGATCCTTGACGTCGATCCGCTTAGACATGGTGTTCCTTCGGTGCTGTGGTTGGAAGTGTGCGGGTGGCCTGGCGGGTCAACGGCCGGCCTTGGGAGCGAAGATCCGGGCGATCAGCCTGGCGCCGAGGTTCAGGAGCATCACCAGGATGATCAGGACCAGCGCGGCACCCCATGCGCGCTGGCTCGACGGGTCCGGGTTGGACGGCGACGTCGGGTTCAGGATCTGCGTGTAGATGAACGTAGGCAGCGAGGCCATCCAGCCGCCGAACACGTTGTTGTTGATGGTGGTGGCGAAACCGGCGGTGACGAGGATCGGGGCCGTTTCGCCAATCACGCGGGCGATCGCCAGGGTGACGCCCGACGCAATGCCGGAGATCGCCGTCGGGATGACCACTTTGAGGATGGTGCGCCACTTGCGGACGCCCAGCGCGTAGGCCGCCTCGCGGAGCTCGTTCGGGACGATCTTCAGCATTTCCTCGCTGGAGCGGACCACCACCGGGATCATCAGTACTGAAAGCGCGACGGCGGCGACCGCACCGGTCTTGGTGCCGGGGCCGACCACGGCGAAGAAGAATGCTGCTGAAAAGAGGCCTGCCACGATGGAGGGGATTCCAGTCATGACGTCGACGAAGAACGTGATGGCGCGGGCGAGGGCCCGGTCATTGCCGTATTCCACCAAGTAGATCGCGGTCAGCAAGCCCACCGGAACCGAGATGACCGTGGCGAGCAGCGTGATCTGCACGGTGCCCAGGACCGCGTGGTAGATGCCACCGAGGACCTTCGTGCCGGCGTCCACGCTCTTGTTGTCGAGGGAACCTGTGACGCCGTTCATGGATGTGGTCAGGAAGCCGGGGGTGATGATGCCCGGGATGCCGTTCACAAGGACGGTCCAGATCACCGAAATCAGGGGCAGCAGGGCCACCAGGAACGAACCGACGATCAGGCACGTGGCGAGCTTGTCCCGCGCCTTGCGGCCGCCTTCGACCACTGCGCTCCAGCCGACCAGGCCGATCGCGAAGAAGATGGCGGACACGAGGCCCCAGCCGAAGGCGTTGAAGCCGATCAATGCAAGGATCGCTGCGCCGAGAACCAGGGCGACGGCCAGGACGACGTACGGTGCGAAGGCGGGCAACTGGCCCTTGGTAAGTGCGGAGCGTTTGCGCGCTACGGGGGCTGTGACAGTCATTAGTTGGCTCCCGAAAATTCTTTGTGCCTGGAGATGATCCAGCGTGCAATCATGTTGACACCGAGGGTGATGACGAACAATACCAAACCGGCTGCGATCAACGTGCTGACCTTGAGTCCGCTGGCTTCAGGGAAGTTCAAGGCGATTTCCGCGGCAATGGTCTGGTTGCCGGTCTGGATCAGGCTTGCGGTCAGGGCTCCGGAGGACAGGACCAGCGCGACGGCCATGGTCTCGCCAAGTGCACGGCCGAGGCCCAGCATGATGGCGCTTACGATACCCGGGCGGCCGAACGGCAAAACGGCCATCTTGATCATTTCCCAGCGGGTCGCGCCGAGGGCCAGTGCGGCTTCCTCGTGGAGCTTCGGGGTCTGCAGGAAGATCTCACGCGACAGGGAAGTGATGATCGGCAGGACCATGACGGAGAGGACGATGCTCGCGGTCAGGATGGTCTTGCCGGTAGCCGAGGCGGGGCCTTGGAAAATCGGCAGCCAGCCCATGTAGGTGGCCAGCCAGCCGTAAGCCGGCGAAATTTGGGGGGCAAGGAATGCCGCACCCCAGGCGCCGTAGACCACGGAAGGAATGGCCGCGAGAAGGTCCACCACGTAGCCAAGACTCGAAGCAAGCCTGCGGGGCGCGTAGTGCGAGATGAACAGGGCAACGCCGATGGCGACGGGGGTTGCAATCACAAGCGCGATGACGGCGGCAATCAGGGTGCCAACCACGATCGGCCCGATGTAGGCGAAGAAGCCCTGGCCGCCCTGGATGTCTGAGGGCGGAGCCACGAGCGCCGGAATGGCCTGGATGACAAGGAAAAGTGCGACGCCGAAGAGAACCACGAGGATCAGGCATCCCGCGGCCAGGGTGGCTCCGGAGAAGACCTTGTCCCCGGCGCGTCCGGCACCTTGGGAAGTGGTCAAGGAGTTGGTGGTCACTTCACGATCCTTCAGATTCACTCAAAAATGGCCAAGTTCCCCGCCCCGCCCGGTGATGTTTCACCAGCGCGGGACAGGGAACCTCGATATTCAGGGTAGTGGTGCCGCGGTCCGCAGCACCACTACTCCATTGTGGTCCTTAGGCCTTGGCCTTGATGGAGTCAACAGCAGCCTTTGCCTTGTCCTGCAGCGCCTTGGAGAGCGGAGCGGACTTGGCGGAGCCGGCAGCGGCCTGCTGGCCGGCGTCGGAGACTACGTAGCTCTCGAACGCCTTGACCAGGTCAGCGGTTGCCTGCTTGTCGTAGGTGGTGCAGACGACGTGGTAGGAAACCAGGACGACCGGGTAGGCCGAGGAATCCGTGGTGGTGCGGTCGAGCTTGATGGAAAGGTCGCCGGCCGGGCGGCCTGCAACGGGCTTGCCCAGTTCAACGGCCTTGGCGGCAGCGTCGGCGGAGATCTTGACGAAGTCCGAGCCAACCTTGATCTGCGCGGTGCCGAGCTTGCCGGAAACTGCGGAATCGTCAGCGTAGGTCACGGCACCAGGGGTGTCGGTGACGGTCTTGACGACGCCGGAGGTGCCCTTGGCGTTCTCGCCCTTCAAGGATGCAGGCCACAGGCCAGCAGCCTTGTCGGTCCAGACGGAGGGAGCGGCGGATGCCAGGTAGTCCGTGAAGTTCTGGGTGGTTCCGGAGTCGTCAGAGCGGTTGACCGGGGTGACCTTGAGGTCCGGAAGCGTGACGCCGGCGTTCAGGGCGGCGATTGCCGGGTCGTTCCAGTTGGTGATCTGGCCGCGGAAGATCTTGGCAACCGTGGTGGCGTCGAGCTTCAAGTCCTTGACGTTCGGGATGTTGAAGGCTACGGCGATCGGCGAGATGTAGACCGGGATGTTGATGGCGCCGTCGGTGCCGCACTTGGTCTTGGAGCTGGCCAGCTCAGCGTCGGTCATGTAGGCGTCAGAGCCTGCGAACTGTGCGGAGCCGTCGAGGATGGCCTTGCGGCCTGCGCCCGAGCCGTCCGGGGAGTACTGGACCGTGGCACCCGGGTTCGCGGAAGCGAAGTTGGTCTTCCAGGCGTCCATTGCGGCGCCCTGCGCCGAGGAGCCGATGCCGGTCAGGGTGCCGGTGACCTTGACGCCTGCGGCGCTCTGGGTAGCTGCCGGGGCGCCGGTTGCGTTGTCTGAACCGCAAGCGGTCAGCGCAAGGGCGCCGACTGCGAGGACCGCGATTGCCGCGTTGCGGCCGAAGCGAGTTGCCTTCACTGGGATGTACCCCTTCCAGGGATTCTCTGATGCGTACCGAGGGAGAAAGTCGGCATACGAAAGATTTGCGTACGAGTTTGTACCTTTATTGACGGTATGAGCCGCAGGTAACGGGATCGGCGGTCCAAAGTGAACGGAAGATGAACGGCTGTGGACCATTGGCTTACAAATGCAGCGTCGCCCTTGCGCTTGGCACGCCGTGAGGGATTAAGTGACGCCCCTCACTTTCCGGCTCCGTCGACGTGCCGCACCCCGCACGCCGCTCCTGAATAGACTTGAGCCATGACCGCCCCACAAGGACTTTCAACAAGCAAGAAATTCCTGCGGGCGCGGCTGCGCACCGGCTTCGTCCGCAGCAGGAACTCCTTGGTTCCGGCCGTCCAGATGACCGTCTGCGCGGTGGGCGCCTACGCGTTCGCCGAATACATCCTGGGGCATACAGGACCCCTTTTCGCCGCAACTTCGTCGCTGATCGCGCTCGGCTTCTCGCGGGATCCGCGGCTTCGCCGGGTCGTGGAGGTCGGGCTTGGCTGCACCCTCGGGATCGTCATCGGCGATCTGCTGCTCCACTGGCTGGGTTCGGGAATCTGGCAAGCCGCCGTCGTGCTCCTCTTCTCCATCCTGCTGGCCCGGTTCCTGGACAGCGGCACCATCTTCACCACCCAACTTGGCCTGCAATCGCTCCTCGTGGTCTTGCTGCCCGCGCCGGCCGGGGGGCCTTTCACCCGCAGCATCGACGCCGTGGTGGGCGGGGTTTTCGCGCTGCTCGTCACCATGCTGGTACCGAAGGACCCGCGACGGGAGCCGCGCCAGGACGTCCGCAAACTCCTCCACGAACTCTCGGAGGTCCTCCGTGAGTGTGCCGACGCATTGATCAACAGCGACTCGACCCAGGCCTGGCATGCGCTCATCCGTGGCCGGAATTGCCAGCCCCTCGTGGACCGGATGCGCCAATCCCTCAAAGCCTCGGGTGAGGTGGCGACGCTCGCCCCGGCGTACCGGCGGCACCGCGACGAATTGACCATGCTGGAGGAATCGCTGGATTCCATCGACCTCGCCCTCCGCAACGGCCGGGTGTTCGCACGGAGGCTCACGAGCGCCATCAACCATGCAGCATTGACGGACGAGGCGACGGACAGCATTTCCGAGGTCCTGCAGGACACTTCTGCCGCCGTCGAGGAATTGTCGCTCGGCCTCGCGGAAGTGCACGACGGCGCCCGCCGCGCCCACCTACGCGGCGCGCGGCAGGACTTGGCCGACATTGCCACCCGGCTGCACCCCAAGATCCTGCATGTGCAGAAGCTCGAGGGCGAAACAGTGGTGATGCTCTTCCGTCCGCTGATGGTGGACCTGCTCGAAGCCGCGGGCATGGATCCCCGGGAAGCAAGGGACGTGCTTCCTCCCTTGCAGTGAGGCGCGCCTGACTGTCCTACCCCTCCACTAGCCTTGTACGCATGGCTTCCAAGACCTCACGCACCTCCAAGACCCCCGCGTACAAATGTGCCGAATGCGGGTGGACCACGGTCAAGTGGGTGGGCCGCTGCGGTGAATGCCAGGCGTGGGGCACCGTGGAAGAATCCGGCGCCACAGTTGCGCGTACGACGGCGGCAACAACAGTTTTGGAGCCGGCCCGCCGGATTGCCGAGGTAGACGGGACCACGGCCGCGTTCCTGCCCACCGGCGTCGACGAACTGGACCGCGTCCTGGGTGGAGGGCTGGTTCCGGGCGCGGTGATCCTGCTTGCGGGGGAACCCGGCGTCGGGAAATCCACCCTCCTGCTGGACGTCGCGGCGAAGTTCGCCCGCACGGGCCAGGACGTCCTGTACGTCACGGGCGAGGAATCGGCGGCCCAGGTCAAGCTCCGTGCGGAACGGATCGACGCGGTGGCGCATACCCTCTATCTCTCCGCGGAAACGGACCTCGGACAGGCGCTGGGGCAAGTGGAGAAGCTCGAGCCGAAGCTGCTGATCGTGGACTCGGTGCAGACACTCAGCAGCGCCGACGTTGAAGGCAGCGCTGGCGGCGTTTCACAGGTCCGGGAGGTCGCGGCGTCCATCATCGCAGCCGCAAAGCGACGCAACATGACTACCCTGCTGGTTGGCCACGTGACCAAGGACGGCTCCATTGCCGGTCCTCGCCTCCTGGAGCACTTGGTGGACGTCGTGTGCCAGTTCGAAGGCGAGCGCCATTCCCGCTTGCGTTTGTTGCGCGCGGTCAAGAACCGCTACGGCGCCACGGACGACGTCGGGTGTTTTGACCTGAACGAAACCGGCATTGAAGGCCTCGCCGATCCGAGCGGCCTTTTTGTGTCGCGGACGCGCGAGCCGGTGTCCGGCACCTGCATCACCGTGACTATGGAAGGGCGGCGCCCGCTGCTGGCCGAGGTGCAGTCGCTCTTGGCCGAAAGTGCCAGCTCGCAGCCGCGCAGGGCGACGAGCGGCTTGGACAGCTCGCGTGTCGCCATGCTCCTGGCAGTGCTCCAACAGCGGGGTGGCTGCATCCTGCACAAGGACGACTCCTACGTGGCCACTGTCGGAGGGGTGAAACTGAGCGAGCCGGCAACCGACCTGGCGGTGGCGCTTGCCGTGGCCTCGGCAAAGGCGCGCAAAGCACTGCCGCAGCGGCTGATTGCCTTCGGCGAGGTTGGCCTGGCCGGCGAGGTCCGGCCGGTTCCGGGGATCAACCAGCGCATCCACGAGGCGCAGCGGCTTGGTTTCACCCACGCGGTGGTGCCCGCCAGCCCCAACGGACCGGGGCCCGTCCCCGAGGGTTTCTCGGTCCGGGAAGTGGCACACCTGGCGGAGGCCCTGGAGCTCCTCATCACCTAGCGGGTGGCTTGGCTTCGGAGTGTCGGGCGCACGGGTTGGCCGCGTTCACCGGAAGACTGTCCCCATGACCAAAAGAAATGTGCTCATTGGGGGACGCCTCTTCTTTGCCCTCCTGACCCTTGTAGCGGTCGGGACGCAGCTCACGGTCCACATCGGACTGGGCTTCGATCCGTGGAACTTCTTCAGCTACTTCACCAACCTGTCCAACATTTTCGCGTCGGTGGTGCTCTTGATCAGCGGCTACCGCGTGATGGTTGGCAAGCGTCCCAGCGAGCTCGACGACGCCACCCGGGGCACTGCGACGATCGCCATGGCCGTCGTGGGGCTGGTCTTCGGCGCGCTCCTCGCAGGACAGGACCTCGGCTCCTTGCTCCCCTGGGTCAACGTCGTCGTCCACTACCTCATGCCGGTTGTCATGGTGGCCGATTGGCTCTTCCAGCCTCCGCGCTCCAGACTGACCGCCAAGCACCTCTGGTACTGGCTGCTCTACCCGGTTGCCTACCTCGTCTATAGCCTGATCCGCGGCTCTTTCGTGAACTGGTACGCCTACTGGTTCATCGACCCCCTGCGCGCAGGCGGTTGGGGTGGAGTGGCCGTTTTCGCCATAGCGATCGCCGCGGGATTCCTCGTGGTTAGCCTGGCCATGCTGAGGCTGGGAAACAAGCTCGAACGCCAAGTGAGCTACTGAACACCCTCACCAAACCCAAGTCCCACGGGACATGCCCCCTGCTCGAACCAAGCACTGGACATAACAGCATTATGTCCAGTCCTCGGCCGATTCGACGGGCATGTCCGGTGGATTACTATTTCGCGGGGTTGTGCGTGCCGATCGGGACCAGCGTGAGCTTCGGGTGGTTCTTCTCGATGCGGCGGAGAGCCCAGACATCGTTGAACAACGCGAGGTATTCGCCGTCGGACCTCAACAGCACCTCAGCGCCCGGGACGTTGGCGAGCGTCGGCATGGCGTCCGCCGTCGAGATCCTCGCCATCGAGTACGGGAGCCGCTCCAAGCGCATAGGGGCGTTGAAGTCGTGTGCCATGCGGTCTTCCACCACTTCGAACTGCATGGGACCGACGGCGGCGAGCACGGGTGCCTGATCGCCCCGGACGTCGGAACGGAGCACCTGGATGACGCCTTCGTGCTCAAGCTGTTCGATGCCGCGGCGGAACTGCTTGAAACGGCTGGGGTCCTTGGACCTGGCCACCTGGAAATGCTCGGGCGCAAAGAGCGGAATAGCGGGGAATTCCACGGGTTCGTCCAGGAACAGGCTGTCTCCCACACGGAGCGAGGACGCGTTCACCAAACCCACGACGTCCCCGGGGTAGGCCTCGTCGATGACTTCCCGTTCACGCCCGAAAACCTGCTGGGCGTACTTGGTGGCAAACGACTTGCCGGTGCGTGTCTGCGTGACCACCATGCCGCGCTCGAAAACGCCGGAGCACACACGGATGAATGCGACGTGGTCGCGGTGGGCCTTGTTCATGCCGGCCTGGACCTTGAAGACGAACCCGGCGAAAGGAGCATCAACGGAACGGGGTTCGCCGTCGACATCCGGACGGGGTGCTGCCGGAGGCGCGAAATCCACCAAGGCATCCAAGATCTCCTTGACCCCGAAGTTCAGGGCCGCCGAGCTAAAGAGGATGGGGGTTGCCGTCCCGGCGTGGAAGCTCTCCACGTTGAATTCGAGGTTGGATTCGATCACCAATCCGGCTTCGTCGACGGCGTCGCTCCAGTTGTTGCCCTGGGTTTCGGCCGCTTCTTCCGGGGTGAAGTACTCGGTGATGGCGATGTTGGCACCGGCGTTGTTGCGTGCGAACCGCGCGAAGCGGTCGTTCCGCAGGTCCCAGACTCCGCGGAAGTCGCCCGAAATGCCCACGGCCCACGTCAAGGGCATGGGCTGGAGGCCGGTGCGCTCGGTGATTTCGTCCATCAGGGCGAGGGCATCCAGGCCCGGACGGTCCCATTTGTTGATCACCGTAATGATCGGCAGGTTCCGCTGCTTGCAGACCTCGAACAGCTTCATGGTCTGTGTTTCCAGGCCCTTGGCGGCGTCCACCAGCATCACTGCGCAGTCGACGGCCGCCAGGACGCGGTAGGTGTCCTCTGAGAAGTCGGCGTGGCCCGGGGTGTCCAGCAGGTTGATGACAGTGTCCCGGTAGGAGAACTGCAATGCCGCGGAGCTGATGGAAATACCGCGGTCCTTTTCCATCTGCATCCAGTCGGAAACGGTTTCCTTGCGGTTAGCCTTGCCGCTCGACGCACCCGCGGTGCCGATGACTTTGGCGTGCAGCGCGAGGGCTTCCGTGAGCGTGGACTTGCCGGCGTCAGGGTGCGAAATGACCGCGAAAGTCCGACGCCGGGAGGCCTCATGGTGAATTTCCTGGACTCGGGCGGGGCTCAGGACTTCTTGGGACACGGTGCTACTTTCGCTGCGATCGGGGCGTAGCCCGCACTGGAATCACGGGCCGAACGTGGATTGGAGGCTGGATACGGGCCCCGTGCCGGCCGGGAGCCAGCTCAGGAAGCGGCACGATTTGTGCGCAGCCAAGATACCAAGTTTATCGCAGGCCGAGCCCACGCCGGCGGCAGGGTCCAAGGCCGGCGCTTAACAGGATCGAAACGAGGTGCACAAACCGCCGAAACGACCCGCCGATAGTTTGAGTCAATGGTGGACATGTCGGGCCCGCGTTGGAGCCGATCGCCAGGAAAACACCCGAGCTGCCGGCTTGGCATGAAAGGAACAGGGCATCAATGAAACCAGGGAATGACTTGTTCTACGATCCCCTCGGACCCTCCCCCGCGGCGGACTCCACCGGGTTCGCCGAAGCGAACTCCACGGCCGCCAGGAGACGGCCCCGGCAGGCACACCACCCGGACGCCGGCACAGGCGGAACCCACGCTCCCGCGAGGCAGTCGCATCCGGACGCGGGAAGGGCTGCAGCCCGGGAAGCCGCGCTGCAAAGCGTACGACGCGACCTTGAGCGGCTCGCACGCCTCCGGACGGCTCCGTAAGGGCTCCGGGAAGCGAGCCCAAAGTGGCCGTGCGCCGTCCACCGTCGAACGCGTTTCGCAGCACTCGCCACATAACCCTCTTTGGGGCACTTTAAGGCTTGCCCGTGCGGTTGTTGCCGGTCTATACCTCTATCATTGAGCTTGCGGGAAACCTGGCATTTTGATCCCGTCGACTGATTGCTGAAAACCGGCACACTTGCGGACGCGCCTGCGTGCACCTTTGAAGGGAACACCTATGGCTCGGAGCCCCGAAGATTCGCTCAAGGCGACTCTGGGCAGGGTGGCCCCCGGAACACCGTTGCGCGACGGCCTGGAACGCATCCTCCGTGGGCGCACCGGCGCATTGATTGTGCTGGGAACGGACCGGACCATCGAGTCCATCTGCTCCGGCGGTTTCGAAATCGGCATCGACTTCTCCCCGACGCGGCTGCGTGAGCTCGCGAAGATGGACGGTGCCATCATCTGCGACAAGGACGCCGGAAACATCCTTCGTGCCGCAGTCCAGCTTGTGCCGGACTCCAGCATCGAGACGCAGGAATCCGGAACCCGTCACCGGACCGCCGAGCGTGTGGCCATCCAGACCGGAGTGCCGGTGATTTCGGTCAGCCAGTCCATGCAGATTATCGCCCTCTACGTCAACGGCCTCCGGCACGTCCTCGAGGGTTCCGAGAAGGTGCTGGCCCGCGCCAACCAGGCTCTCGCGACCCTTGAACGTTACAGCGCCCGCTTGGACCAGGTCACCAGTGCCCTGTCGGCCCTCGAAATCGAGGCCATGGTCACCGTCCGGGACGTTGCTGTAACCCTCCAGCGCCAGGAAATGGTCCGGCGCATCGCCGAGGAAATCGCACAGTATGTCCTGGAGCTCGGTGAGGACGGCAGGTTGCTCTCATTGCAGTTGGAAGAGCTCACCACCGGCCGCGGCCCGGGCAGCGACGTGATCATCCGCGATTACGCCGGCACCAATGCCTCGCCGGAAGACATCGACGGCGCCGTGCAGGCTCTCTTGGATCTTGGCCCCACGGAGCTGATTGACCTCAGCAAGATTGCCGGGATCATCGGTTTCGCCGGGGGCATGGATGTGCTCGACGCCGGTGTGCAGCCGCGCGGCTACCGCCTCTTGTCCGGGTTGAAGTCGGTTCCGAAAGCCGTGGCCGACCGCTTGGTGGAGCATTTCGGCGGACTCCAGTACCTCATGGCCGCCACTATCGACGACCTCATGACGGTGGACGGCATCGGCGACCAGCGCGCCCGGACAGTCCGCGAAGGGCTCAGCCGCATGGCCGAAGCCAGCCTGCTGGACAGGTTCCTCTAGCCGAGCTGGAAGACGGTTTTCGTGCTCGCCTTGTTTCCCAGAATGGCCTTGAACGTGTAGGTTCCGGTGGCCGGTTTGGCCGAGATGACGCCGCAGCCCTCGGTCGTCCGGTTGCGTTGCCACGGGAAGTTGGCGGTCTCGCTCTTGCCCGGATCGATCTGTTTCACGAGGTCATCGCCCTTCGCCTGGCAGTCCTTCGAGGAGAAGATCCGGTCCTCGCCGCTCATCACAAGGAACTCCATCTGGGAGGTGCCGACGTTGACCTGGCACGGTGCTGCTCCGCTGTTGGTGATCTTCATGCTCAGTACGGGGTTCTGCCCGGCCGCATAGGCAGGCTGGTCCGTGGACGCCGTCACCGTCACAAGGTTGAGATCGCACACCGGGGTGGGCGTTGGCGTTGTGGTGGCCGCAATCGGATCCGCCGAGGGCGTCTGGCTCGCAGGGGTGGCTCCGACCGCCTGGGGGTTGGATGCGCCGGAATCGGCCTTGCTTGCAAGGGTTGAGCTCATGGCCGCGACCCCCGCCACGAGCATCGCCAGGACCGTCAGGAGGGCACCGAAAACAACCAGCCTCCGACGCCGGTAAACGGCAGGGCTCGTCCGTCGCCTTTGGGGCCGGGCCCGATTTGCAGAACCGCTGGCGCCTGCGGTCCGGGCAGCGTTTTTCGCCGGAGGCGACGTACGCGCCCTCGGCGGTTGCTTGCCCTTGTTGACCATGCTTCTAGGCTAGGCAACGCACTGCCCGGATGGCGCCGCACCACGCCGCCGGGGCCCGATCGGAGCCAGTGTGACCTACATCATCCCCGCGACTCCACTACAGTGGATGGCAGGAATCGGCCGCCATCAGGGCACGCCACGAACCGCAGCGAGGATCTCCATGTCACTGCCAGGCGCCTCTGAACTTGCCGGCATCCACCATCTCACGGACCTGCACCAGTCCATGGACCGCTGGTTCTCCGAGGTGGCCCGGGTGTTGCCGTGGAGATCGGCGGACTGCAGCCCGTGGGGGATCCTGGTCAGCGAAGTGATGCTGCAGCAGACTCCGGTGGTTCGCGTCCTGCCGGTGTGGGAAGACTGGATGGAACGCTGGCCGGAACCTGCGGATCTCGCCAAGCAGCCCTCGGGTGAGGCCGTGCGCCGTTGGGGCAGGCTCGGTTATCCCCGCCGCGCGCTTAGGCTGCACGCGGCCGCCGTCGCAATCGTCGAGCAGCACGGCGGCAGGGTGCCGGACACGCACACGTCGTTGTTGAGCCTCCCCGGCGTCGGCGACTATACGGCCGCAGCCGTGGCCGCTTTCGCCTTCGGGCGCCGCGAAACCGTAGTGGACACGAATATCCGGCGTGTGCATGCCCGGCTCGTTTCGGGACTTGCGTTGCCGGCTCCATCGCTGACCGCCTCGGAGATGCGTCTCGCCGAATCGCTCATGCCCGACGACGTCGGGCTCTCCGTCCGCTGGAACGCCTCCGTCATGGAGCTCGGAGCGCTCGTGTGCACCGCCCGCTCCCCCAAGTGCATGGATTGCCCCGTCCGCGACTCCTGCGCGTGGCTCGCGGCCGGTGAACCGCCCCCGACGTACACACCCAAGGGGCAGGCGTGGCACGGCACCGACCGGCAGCTGCGGGGTGCCGTCATGGCCGTATTGCGCGTGGCCGATTCGCCGGTAGCCCCTGAGCTGTTCGAACGCCCCGCGGCCGACCTCGGTTTCGACGGCGAAGGCGCGGCCGTGCCTCTGGCTGCCCTGCACCGCCTGAACTCGGCCCCGGAACAGCTGGAACGCGCCCTCGAGGGGCTCCTGCGCGACGGTCTGGCCGAGATGCACGACGGCGGGCTGCGGCTCCCGGCCTAGGCTCCGTCTGCGCTGGTTCCGCTACGATCTGGCCGGTTTGCGGGCTGGCTTGCGGGCTAAAAGATACGCCTGCCGGGTTTTCTCGTATCTGTCGTCCGGTTCGCGGAGCAGCTGCGCTTCCACAGCAAAGCCCGCCTGAAGGAGCAGTTCCGTGATGCGCTCAGGCGGCAAGCGGTAGGCCTCAAGGTCGATTTCGTGTCCATAGGCGAAGCCCAGGTGCCTCGGCTCGTCACCGGCCTGGAACGCGAGCAGCAGCAAGCCGCCATCCCGCAGGCTCCGGTGGAATTCCGCGAACACCCCCGGCAAACGGGCCGGTGGCGTGTGGATGATCGAGTACCAGGCGACGATCCCACCCAAGGCGCCGTCCGCGAGCTCCAGCGATTCGATCGACCCTTCATCGAACCGCAGGCCGGGGTGGTCCCGGCGAGCGACCGCCACCATCTCGGGCGACAGGTCGATGCCGAAAGCCGCCAGGCCAAGTGAATGCAGGTGGGCCGTAATCCGTCCAGGTCCGCAACCGAGGTCGGCAACCAGCCCGTCTCCCGCGGACTCCACGAGCTCGGCAAAGGTACCCAGCATGGCCCGGTCGAAGGGTTTGCCGTCGAGCTCGTTGCGCAGGAGTTCTGCGTAATCGGCGGCTACCGTGTTGTAGGCGGCACGGGTGGCCTCCACGTCCGGGTGTTCAGTCATGCAAAGAACCCTAATGTTTGCGGTCGGCCTGGTCCTTGCGCCGGGCCGAAACCGGCGGAAAGCCGGCCGTGACCTTCCCGTGAGGTCGCGGAGCAGCAACGATCCGTGGGTGTCGGTAACGATGTGCCTGCCAGTTGCAAGCGTGCCGTTCCGAGCCTTGGCTACGGGATTATCCTCAAAATATGCGCAGGTTGTGGGCCGCCATCGCTTTGGCTACGACGGCGGCGCTCTGGTCGGGATGCGAACCTCAAGTCACCGTTTGCCCGGCAATTGCGATGGCACCCGTGGTGTCCCTGACAATCACGGCCGAATACGCGCCAACGGTCCGGACCGTCCATTTGAAGGCATGCCAGGACGGGAAATGCCGCGAAGGCGATGTGGACCTGCGCCCGGGAAGCGTGTCGGTACCGCAATCCTGCAGTCCTGAACCCGAAGGCTCATGCTCTGCCGTCACGTCACCGGATGGCACCCGCTACGGCTTCCTGAACATGGGAACACTGACGTCCTCGCCCATCGATGCCGAAGTGACTGGCACGGACACAACCGGCGGGACCTTGCCAGTCAGGACAATCAACTTCACGCCAAGAACCGCCAAACCCTGGGGCGAGCAGTGCCAGGCCACCATCACGGCGAGCCTCCTGCTCGATGCCCACGGTCTGCGGCAGTCCTGAACCCCCATGCGGCGCCGATCCGGTGCGGCGTCAGACCCCGGAGCTGCGTTAGATCTCGCCGAACCCCTGTTCCACCAGCCGCCTGACGTAATCCACGGCTTTCGATGAATCCTTACCCCAAGCTTCGATCCTGAGCTTGCCGCCCTTGCCCACGGCAAGGCTCATGAGTTCCATGATGGATGTTCCGTCGGCTCCATTGACCGTTGCCTCGACATCCATGCCGGCCAGTCCGCCCGCAATCTTCGCCGCGGGCCTGGCGTGCATTCCCATCGGGTTGATGAGTTCGAACTCGCCGCTCTCCTCCGGTTCGCCCCTTCCTTGGGGTTCAGCGGATCCCCCCATATCAATAGCGGGCTCCGGACCGAATCGAACCGCCTCCGCGGCGGCCTTCACCGCAGCCGCCGATGCGCCACCTTGGGTGGCCACCGCCGCGGCAACCAAGCCTTCCACCAGCGGAGCATCGGCAAGAAGGACTTTGTCCGCCTCGCTGCAGAAATCGGCCGCTGATTCCGCCGTCATGACCGCGGAACCGAGGTCCGTCAGAACCACCACGCCATCCCCGGCAGCCTCCGCAAGTCCTGCCTCGAATGCGGCAATGGCTTTCTCCAGGTCCGTTCCAATCCGGCCGTCGTCCGTGCCGCCAACGGCGTAGAACTTCACATCGGGGGCCATCTGCGCGGCCAATTCCACCGCACCTTCCGCGATCTTCCGGCTGTGCGAGACCACCACCAAGCCCACCGTCATTCAGCGGGCCCCTCGGGGAATCCCGCGGCGGTAGCGGCGGCGCGCAACAACAGCGCAGAAGACGCTGCCCCGGGATCGCGGTGCCCGGCACTGCGTTCACCGAGGTAGCTTGCGCGCCCCTTGCGCGCTACCAACGGATCAGTCGTGACGGCCCCGACCTCGGCAGCCTCGGCCGCTGCGGCCAGAACGGCCACGGCATCTCCACCGGCCACCAGGACCTCGTCCGCCGCTTCCACAGCGGGAGACCAGGCATCCACCATGGTTTTGTCACCCAGCTCGGCCTTGCCGCGGGCAACAATTCCGTCCCGAGCCGCGGTCAGGGCTCCGGCGAGCGCCGCCGCATCAAGATCCGCGTTCTCTCCCAGCGCCGCGCCTGCCCGAAGATACGCGGTCCCATACAGCGGTCCCGCGGCCCCGCCCACTTTGGACATCAGGGCCATCGCAGCCAGCTTCAGGGCCGCGCCGGGGGTTTCGGGTGGAGTCTGGGCGAGCTTCTCCATGACGGCCCGGAATCCCCGGTCCATGTTCTCGCCGTGGTCCGAGTCGCCTATCGCGCGGTCCAAGGCAATCAGTTCTTCCCGATGCTCGGCCATGAGCCGTGCAGAGAGCGTCAACCATTGGACCGCCCACTCGACCCCCAGGCCCACCGTCACATCCCCCAACGCAGTGCCGGAGTGTGGACGGGTGCGTCCCACAGGGCAGTGAGCTCGTCATCGAGCCGCAACACCGAGATGGAGCATCCCTGCATCTCAAGCGATGTGACATAGTTGCCCACCAATGAGCGTTCCACCTTGGCTCCTCTTTCGGCGAGGATCTGGGCCGCCCGGCGGTAGACAATGTAGAGCTCACTGAGCGGCGTACCACCCATGCCGTTGACGAAGAGCAGCACTTCCTCGCCGGACTTGATCCCGAGGTCCTCCAGGACAGGGTCCAAGAGGCGGCTGGTGATGGCGTCGGCGCCTTCCATGGCGATCCGGTGCCTGCCCGGTTCACCGTGGATGCCAATGCCGATTTCGATTTCGTCCTCAGCGAGCTCGAAGCTGGGTACCCCGGCATGCGGCACGGTGCAGCCCGACAATGCGACGCCCATAGTGCGCACGTTGCGGACCACGCCCTCCGCTACACCCGCGACAGCTTCCAGGGAATCCCCGCGCTCCGCGGCGGCCCCGGCAATCTTTTCGACCAGCACGGTGCCACCCACGCCGCGCCGACCTGCGGTGTACAGGGAGTCCTCGACAGCAACGTCGTCGTTGACGAGCACCGAACGGACGCTGATTCCTTCCGCTTGGGCCATCTCTGCCGCGGTCTCGAAATTCAGCACGTCACCGGTGTAGTTCTTCACGATGTGTATGACGCCGGCGCCGGAATCGACGGCCGCAGTGGCCGGAATAATCTGATCCGGGGTGGGCGAGGTGAAGACGGCGCCCGGCACGGCGGCGTCGAGCATTCCGTGCCCCACAAAGCCGGCATGGAGCGGCTCGTGGCCGCTCCCTCCTCCCGATACAAGCGCCACCTTGCCGGCCACAGGCGCTCCTTTTCGAACGACGAAGATGGGGTCCATATGGACGTCCACGAGGTCGGCATGGGCCATGCCGAATCCCTCGACAGACTCGTCCACCACCGAGCGGGGATCGTTGATGAGCTTTTTCATGGCGCGCTCCTGGGGCGTTGCTGGTAGGTGATTTGACCCTACTACCAGCGCCCCGGGCACGGTAGGGGAATGGGCCTCACGTGGAAAGTCCGGAACCCGGAAACACAGAAGGGACAGCCCCCAATGGCTGTCCCTTCAGAAAAACGTTCCGCATGCGCCTGTTCAGTGCGGCGGGCCGCCCGCCGTCAAACGTCCGACGCTGGAGTCTTGGACTGTTGCACCCTTGGCCATCGAATCCGGCCACAGATCCGTGCACGCGGACCGCATGCACCCTCCGGTTCCCTGCTTGCGCGACTCCGGCGCAGAGCCGGGACGCGGCATGTCGATCTGGAAACCTGAAAAGTCCGGAAACATAACGTGGTACTTCATTTCTCGCCTCCACAGTATGGTTGGCTCGCCGCAACCGAGCCTCGATTAGTTTATCCATCAAGTTGATATACGTAAAGACCGAGGCGTGGAATATTCAGGAACAGGGAGAAGAAACCGGGGCTAAAGGACCTTGATCATGCGGGTATTGCCCAGCGTATTGGGCTTCACCCGGGCCAGGTCGAGGAACTCGGCCACGCCTTCGTCATGTGATCGCAGCAATTCCGAGTAGACCTGGGGATCGACGGCGGTTTGGTCCGCCATGACCTCGAATCCGTGGCGCTTGAAGAAGTCCACTTCGAACGTCAGGCAGAAAACCCTGGCGACGCCCAACGCGCGGGCGTCCTCCAGGAGCTGCTGGACAAGGACGTGGCCCACGCCCTTGCCCCGCCAATTGTCATCCGCCGCCAGCGTGCGCACCTCGGCCAGGTCCTCCCACATGACGTGCAAGGCACCGCAGCCGATCACCTCGCCGTCGGACGATTCGGCAATCCGGAACTCCTGAAGGCTCTCGTAGTAGGCCACGGTCTCCTTGGCCATCAGGATTCGCTGCTCTGCCAACGGGGCTACAAGCCTCTTGATCGCGGCAACATCGCCGGTGCGGGCAGGGCGGATACTGAAGGTGGAAGTCACAGCCCCAATCTTACGAGGCGAAGCGCGCCTAAATACCCAGGTCCTCGGGAACCGGAACCTCCTGTCCCATGACCTGCCTGGCCAGGAAGTGCTCCACGACGCCGTACCAGACCTTGGCGTGCTGCGGCTGCAGGATCCAATGGTTCTCGTCGGGGAAGTACAGGAAGCGGTGCTGGGTCTCGCCGTTCTCGTCGGCGGGCAGCCCGGAACTGGAAAGAAGTTCGTACCAAAGCCTCAGGCCCTCGCCGATCGGCACCCGGTAGTCCTTGTCACCGTGGATAACCAGCATGGGTGTGGTGATTTTTGCGACGTGGAGATGGGGCGAATTGTCCATTGCCATCTCGGGGGTCATTTCCTTGAGCCAATACTGCGAGGCGTCCGTGGTGGGCCCGAACTGGTCCATGGCCCACAAACTGGCGTGCGTCACGATCGCCTTGAAACGGTCCGTGTGCCCGGCCACCCAGTTGGCCATGTAGCCACCGAATGACCCGCCCATGGCTGCCGTCCGGGACGCGTCAATGTCCGGCCGCTGGACCACTGCGTCGGTGATGGACATGAGGTCCGTGAACGGCGCCTTGCCCCATTGGCCCCAACCGCGCTGGATGAATTGCTGGCCGTAGCCGGTGGATAGTGCAGGGTCCGGCAGCAGCACGGCATACCCCTTCGACACGAGCAGCCACGGATTCCATCGCCAGGTCCAGGCATTCCACGAGCCCAACGGCCCGCCGTGGATCCACAACAACAAGGGCGCCGGATTTGCCTCGGACGCGCCTTCCGGGAGCGCAAGGTACGCCGGCACCCTCGAACCATCGGCCGCACTCGCCTCCACCCGCTCGAGCGAGCCTTTGATCCTGGGGCGCTCAGCCGGGGCGGGGAGCCGCTCGACGTCGCCCGAGGCGAGGTCGATCCGGACGGCTTCAGCCGGGAATTCATACGAGCTGCGCAGTGCATATGCGCTCAGTCCATCCGGGGAAACCACGACGTCGGTGTACGCGGCCGCGTCTTGTGTCACCCGGGTGACCGTACCGTCGGCGACGGCAACCCGGAAGACCGGCGTGGCGCCGTCGTCGTCGGCTGTGGCGAGGAGCGAACTCCCGTCCGGAAGCCAGGACCCCGGGTTGCCCCAGCGGTCCCAAGTCGGCGCGAGGGGCTCGAAGTCAAAGGTCCCGCCGGACCCGACGTTCAAGAGGTGGAGTTTGACCTGGGGTGCCCGCTCCGGAGTGCTGTCGCTTTCGCTGACTACGGAGAGCAATTTGTTGTCGGGGCTGACCGGGCCGGGGAAGTAGCTCATTCCCTCGTGGTCGAGGAGTACCTTGAGCGAGCCGGAAGCGACGTCGACGGCAGCGAGCACAAAGCGCGTGTCGGCCTTGGCGAGCGGCTTGGCCATGCTCGTATAGATGGTCTTGCCGTCCGGACTGACCACCGCGCGGGTGTTCCGGAGACTGGCGCCGACGTCGGGGGTAAGGTTGCGCAGCTTCAGGGGCTCGGTAGCGTCCACGGTGGCGGGCTTGCCGGATTCAGCCGCCTCTCCGCTTTCCACGGCAAACAGCCGGGGCTGCGCCGGGCCCAGGTCTGCGTCCCAATAGCGGACCGGGTAGCCCGTGTGCAGGATGGCCGCTACTTTGTTGTCCTTGCGGCTCTTGCGCCGTTCCTCGTCATTTTCCTCATCCGTGGAACCGGCGAGGACCGAGGCCGTCACGAAGGTGGCATCCGCGGCCGACGCGGCCATGACACCTCCGACGCCTCCGGCGCGGGAGTGCACCACGCGGGCCTCGCCGCCGTCCGCAGGAAGGAGCCACAATGCGCTCACGGGATCTGCTTCGGGGCTGTCCGGATCGGGCCGGGCCGAGGTGAAGTAGAGGTCCCCGTTGGAGGCAAACACCGCGCCGGTCTCTCCCTTGGCGCTGCGTGTGATGCGACGGGCGCGCTTCTTTCCGGAAGGATCAAGCTCCCAGAGGGCAGTGACGTATTCAGTGCCCTTGGCATTGAGGGTGGAAACCGTAGTGACCAGGCGGCTTCCGTCGGCGCTGAGAGCCAGGCCACCGACCCGGGGGATGGCCAGGTAGTGGTCGAGATCGTGGAAAGGAGTTTCGGGTTGCGTGCTCGGGGTCTCTGAG
The DNA here is from genome assembly GCF_002009585.1 of Arthrobacter sp. SRS-W-1-2016. NCBI lineage: Bacteria > Bacillati > Actinomycetota > Actinomycetes > Micrococcales > Micrococcaceae > Arthrobacter > Arthrobacter sp. SRS-W-1-2016. The sequence continues at coordinate 73,040 of NZ_MTPV01000040.1, forward strand.
GCATTCGAATCCATGCTCTGATTCAACACGAGATGTGCCGCAGATCACAGAAGGTTCACTGAGAGTGAAACACTTATTTCAGATATTGCGCACCCGGAACGCAAAACCCCGCCCACTCCTTGTGGGAGCGGGCGGGGCCTTTAGCGGGGACTCGGCCGAACCGGAGCCTAGGCGCTCGGAGCGATTTCCGGAATGCGAGGCTTGGCGTTGCCGGCAAAGGTGAACTTGGCTTCGTCGCCTTCGCCGTCCACGTCGACCACGACGATGTCGCCCGGGTGCAGTTCGCCGAAGAGGATCTTCTCGGAGAGCTGGTCCTCGATCTCGCGCTGGATGGTCCGGCGCAGCGGCCGCGCACCCATAGCGGGATCGTAACCCCGGGTCGCAAGGAGAACCTTGGCGGCCGTGGTGAGCTCGATGCCCATGTCCTTGTCCTTGAGGCGGCCCTCGAGACGCGTGACGAACAGGTCCACGATCTCGATGATCTCGTCCTGCGTGAGCTGAGGGAACACTACGACGTCGTCAACGCGGTTGAGGAACTCGGGGCGGAAGTGCTGCTTGAGCTCCTCCGTGACCCTGGCCCGCATCCGGTTGTAGCCGGTGGTGGTGTCCGTGCCGGACTGGAAGCCCGTCGCCACGCTCTTGGAGATGTCGCGGGTGCCCAGGTTGGTGGTCATGATGATCACCGTGTTCTTGAAGTCCACCACGCGGCCCTGGGAATCGGTCAGGCGGCCGTCTTCCAGAATCTGCAGCAGCGAGTTGAAGAGATCGGCGTGGGCCTTCTCCACCTCGTCGAACAGGACCACGGAGAACGGACGACGGCGGACCTTCTCGGTCAGCTGCCCGCCCTCTTCGTAGCCGACGTAGCCCGGAGGGGCACCGAAGAGACGCGAAACCGTGTGCTTCTCGGAGTACTCGGACATGTCCAGCGTGATGAGGGCATCCTCTTCACCGAACAAGAATTCCGCCAGCGCCTTGGCGAGCTCGGTCTTGCCGACGCCGGTGGGTCCGGCGAAGATGAACGAGCCGCCCGGACGCTTGGGGTCCTTGAGGCCCGCACGCGTGCGGCGGATGGCCTGGGAGAGGGCACGGATGGCCTCGTCCTGGCCGACGACGCGCTTGTGCAGCTCGTCTTCCATCTTGAGGAGGCGGCTGGATTCTTCCTCGGTGAGCTTGAAGACCGGGATGCCGGTGGAGTTCGCGAGAACTTCGGCGATCAGCTCCTCGTCTACCTCGGAGATGTCGTCCATGCCGCCGGACTTCCAGTTGCGTTCCTTCTCGGCCCGCTCGGCAATGAGCTTCTGCTCCTTGTCGCGCAGCGACGCCGCGCCTTCGAAGTCCTGGGCGTCGATGGCCGATTCCTTCTCCATCTTCACCTCGGCGATGCGCTCATCCATGGCCTTGAGCTCCGGCGGAGCGGTCATCCGGCGGATGCGCAACCGGGCACCGGCTTCGTCGATCAGGTCGATCGCCTTGTCCGGCAGGAAGCGGTCCGAGATGTAGCGTTCAGCCAATGTTGCGGCAGAGGCAAGGGCGCCGTCGGTGATGGTCACCCGGTGGTGCGCCTCGTAACGGTCGCGCAGGCCCTTGAGGATCTCGATCGCATGCGCGACGGAAGGCTCCTTGACCTGGATCGGCTGGAAGCGGCGCTCCAACGCGGCGTCCTTCTCGATGTGCTTGCGGTACTCGTCCAAAGTGGTGGCACCAATGGTCTGGAGTTCACCACGGGCCAGCATCGGCTTGAGGATGGACGCGGCATCGATGGCACCCTCGGCAGCGCCGGCACCCACGAGCGTGTGGATTTCGTCGATGAAGAGGATGATGTCGCCGCGGGTGCGGATTTCCTTGAGGACCTTCTTCAGGCGCTCTTCGAAATCACCACGGTAGCGGGAACCGGCCACCAGGGAACCGAGGTCAAGCGTGTAGAGCTGCTTGTCCTTGATGGTCTCCGGGACGTCTCCGCGGACGATCGCCTGGGCAAGGCCCTCGACGACGGCTGTCTTGCCGACGCCGGGCTCACCGATCAGCACGGGGTTGTTCTTGGTCCGGCGGGAGAGGACCTGCATGACGCGTTCCATCTCCAGCTCGCGGCCGATCACCGGATCGAGCTTGTTCTCCCGAGCGGCCTGGGTCAGGTTGCGGCCGAACTGGTCCAGCACCACCGAACCGGCCGGGGTGCCTTCCTGTTGGCCCGGGCCTGAGCCGGGACCGGCAGTTTCCTTGCCCTGGTAGCCGGAGAGCAGCTGGATGACCTGCTGGCGGACGCGGTTGAGGTCGGCGCCAAGCTTGACGAGGACCTGCGCGGCAACGCCTTCGCCCTCACGGATGAGGCCGAGCAGGATGTGCTCGGTGCCGATGTAGTTGTGGCCGAGCTGCAGGGCTTCCCGGAGCGAGAGCTCAAGTACCTTCTTGGCGCGCGGGGTGAAGGGGATGTGGCCGGACGGGGCTTGCTGGCCCTGGCCGATGATCTCCTGTACCTGCTCGCGGACGCCATCGAGCGAAATGCTCAGGGACTCAAGCGCCTTGGCGGCAACGCCTTCACCCTCGTGGATCAGACCCAAGAGGATGTGCTCGGTACCGATGTAGTTGTGGTTGAGCATGCGTGCCTCTTCTTGGGCAAGCACAACAACGCGACGGGCACGGTCCGTAAATCTCTCAAACATTTCGCCACACTCCTAGCTACGACGTACTTTGATGCTACGTGGCAACGCTGGAATTTTGGGGCGTGTTCGCCACAGGGGAAACATGGCCGCACCGGGAATAAGTTCACTCGACTCGCCCGTGGACCCCAGGGTCACGGCGGAGACCAGATCCGGGGCTTCCGTCAGGGGCGGCCCTTCTGCCGCCACCCGCGTCGGCTGCCACCCGCGCGGGCCGTCCGGCCGCCGTCGTCCTTCTCAGCAAACGTCGCGATTGCCCACCGGGCATTCCCAGTCTGCTCCAAGCCTTCCGGGGAATAGTGGCGCACCACACCGTTAACCGCCTAAACAGGCGGTTAAATGACAATACCCCGGCCCTGGGGCCGGGGTATTGATACTTGGTGTCAGGAATTGGCCTTCTGGTACGCTTCCTGAATTTCGGCCTGAATACGGCCACGGCTGTTTACGGTATAACCGTTCTCGCGCGCCCATTGACGGATCTGTGCGGAGTCCTGGTTTCTCCCTGAGGCAACGCGGCTACGCGTTGCACGGCCGGTCGATGTCTTGCGCGCCTTCGCTACAAATGGCGCAAGAGCGTCGCGGAGCTTCCCAGCGTTGGCACTGGACAGGTCCATTTCGTAACTGACGCCATCAAGGCCAAAGCGGACAGTTTCATCCGCGGAGCCCTCATCCAGGTCGTCAACGAGGATAATTTTGACTTTCTGTGCCATGAAAAGACTCTCTTTTGGAGGGGCCGGATATGCAGAATAGCTAGACTACTAATTAACGATTATCGTCCAGCGGATGGCACCCCGTCAAAGGGACAGTCAAAGACATAGTCAAAGACGCCGGCAAGGAACTATTAAATCCCAGGGGGCGGCCTGAGAAAGAGCTATTTGGCAGGCGTCGAGCCGTCGTCCGCCGGCTTGGCAATTCCGAATCCAGCTTCTTCCTGGGCGCGGGCTTCTGCTTGGCGCTCTGATTTGTCCGCATTGAAGATAGCCTTCATGGCAAACCAAAAGAGAAGTCCGACGACGACGGACGGCGCAAGAACGGCAATGTATTCCATGGTCAGTGCCCTTCGGGCTTGAGGAGTGGGAACAAGATGGTTTCCCGGATGCCTGCTCCGGTGAACAGCATGACCAAACGGTCGATGCCCAAGCCGATGCCGCCCATGGGCGGAGCACCGTACTCAAGGGCGCGCAGGAAGTCTTCATCCAACTGCATGGCTTCGACATCGCCGGCGGCCGAACGACGCGACTGCTCCGTAAGGCGTTCGCGCTGGATGACCGGGTCGATCAGTTCGGAGAAGGCCGTGCCGCGTTCCATGCCCCCGATGATGAGGTCCCAGGCCTCGATCAGGCGGCCGTCCTCCCGATGCGGGCGGGCAAGCGGCTGCGCGGAGGGCGGGTAGTTATAGACAAAAGTCGGGTTGAGCAGCGTGGGCTCGACGATCTCGCCGAACAATTCGACCACAAGCTTTTCGGCGTCCCACTTGGGATCGACCTTGACCTCGTGCTTCGCGGCAATCGCCTGCAGTTCCGCCACCGTGGTGTCTGGAGTGATCTCCTCGCCGATCGCCTCGGAGAGTCCCGGATAGACGGCGACCCAAGCCCATTCGCCGTCGAGGTCGATCTCTCCGGCATCAGTCTGGATGGTGCGGGTGCCAACGACGTCGGCGACGTTCAGGATGATTTCCTTCATGCGCTCAGCCATGACGAACTGGTCCGCCCACGCCTCGTAGCATTCCAAGGTGGTGAATTCGGGGCTGTGCGTGGAGTCAACGCCTTCGTTGCGGAAGACGCGGCCCATGTCGTACACGCGGTCGATTCCGCCTACCACGGCGCGCTTGAGGAAGAGCTCAGTGGCGATACGCAGCGTCATCTTCTGGTCGAAGGCATTCATATGCGTCTCGAACGGGCGGGCCGTGGCACCACCGTGGACGAGCTGCAGGATGGGGGTCTCCACCTCAACATAGCCGCGGCGGTCCAGGGTGTCGCGAACCGAGCGGGTGATCGCGGCGCGGGTGTAGACCATTTCGCGGGCTTCGTCGCGGACCATCAGGTCCACGTAGCGTTGCCTGACGCGGGTTTCCTCGTTCAGTTCGGCGTGCAGGACCGGCAGCGGGCGCAGGGCCTTGGATGCCATGGACCAGGAATCGGCCATGACAGAGAGCTCGCCACGCCTGGAGGAAATGACTTCGCCCTTGATGAAGACGTGGTCTCCGAGGTCTACCAGCGCCTTCCAGTCCGCGAGGGTTTCCTCGCCGACGTTCGCCAGGCTGAGCATCGCCTGCAGGCGCACGCCCTTTCCGTCCACACCGCCCTCCTGGAGGGTGGCGAAGCACAGCTTGCCGGTGTTGCGCACGAACACCACGCGGCCGGTGATGCCCACGATGTCGCCGGTGGTCTCGTCAGCCTGCAGATGGGCGTACTTCTCGCGGATCTCGGCGAGGGAATGCGTCCGCTCAACACCCACCGGATAGGCCTCGGTGCCGCGCTCGATCAGTTTGCTGCGCTTTTCCATGCGGATGCGCATCTGTTCGCTGGCGTCTGCGGGCTCGGCGGCGTTGTGCGGGGATGGGGTGTTTGCGGAAGTCACAATCCACAAGTTTACCGGGGATTCCTTAGAGTTCCCTATCTTCCCCTCCCGCCCCCGCGGCAACATAGACTCGGGCTGTGGAGACATGGACAGTTGAAACCGACGACGACGGCGGCCACCTTGAGGTGCACTCCTTCCGGCCGGCGGCCGAGGGGTCGATTCCCGGAGCCTCGAGCGCTACGGAGGAGCCCGGCGTCGTGCTTGTTCACGGCACCTTGGTGACCGATTCCCTCTACTGGCCATTCGCCCGGAACCTGAGCGTCCTGCTTGGCCGGCCGGTGCATTCCTACAACCGGCGCGGCCGTGGCCGTTCGGCACCGCAGCCCCCTGGCTACTCCGCTGCGACGGAGACCAGCGACCTGATTTCCGTGATGGAAGCCAGCGGATCCACGGATGTTGTCGGGCATAGCTATGGCGGATTCGTCGCGCTCCAGGCAGCCCTGCGCGCGCCCATTTCCCGTCTCGTCACTTACGACGCCGCGGTTTCCCTCTCCGGGAACTTGAACGAGCGCTGGCGGCCGCAACTGGAAGCAGCCGTCACTGCCGGCCAACTCGACCATGGGTGGGCGCATTTGGTCCAGGGGCTGGGTACGGCCGGCCCGATTTCGTATTTGCCGCTCGGGGCGCTGCGGATGATCAGCATCCTCTCTGCCAAGACGAGGCTGGGATCCGAGATGAGGGACCTGCTGCCGACGGCGGTGCTGGAGATGCGGGCGATCATCGACACCGACTCCCATATCCAAGATTATGCGGAACTGAAAACGCCAACCCTGATGCTCAGTGGTGGGTGGAGCCCGGCATACTTTGCCGAAATCGCCCGGCAGCTCGCAGCTGCCGTTCCGCAAGTGGACTTCGCGGTGGTCCCCTTGCAGTTCCACGAGGGGCCCCTCCGGCCGGGGAAGCAGCTCGCGGTGAGAATTGCCCGCTACCTGGCACAAGGAACGGCGAAGGCTCCTTCACCCTAGGATGAAGCGGTGAGAGAACGTGAGGTCCCTACGCCCGACGGCGGCAAGCTCGCCTTGTACAGCTACGGCGCGGTGGATGCGCCCGGGGAGCGGCGCGTGGTGCTCGTTGGCGGCGCTTTCCTGACCGCGCTCATCTACCGGCCCTTTTCCATGGCGCTGGCCAAGGGACTCGGCGAAGGCTGGGCAGTCGACGTCTACGATCGCAGGGGTCGCGGCAGTTCGACAGAGCTACCGGCGAATTACTCCATGGCCACGGAGATTGCCGACGTCCGCAGCATCATGGACGCCACGGGCGCCAGGAACCTCCTTGGCCACAGCCTCGGCGGCTCGGTGGCACTGAACGCTGTCCAGGAGTTTGCTGGAACAAGCTACGAGCCGGACAAGCTGGCCGTGTACGACGCCGCCGTGAACATCGACGGAAGCATGGACACAGGCTGGCTGGATGGTTTTGCCCGATCCGTCGATAGCGGGAAGGTGGGCCATGCCCTGGCCCGGATGAAACGGGGCATGCAGCCAGGCACCGCCATGGCGCGGATTCCCGAGCCCATTCTGGCGGGACTCATGGCGCTCGTTTCCCACACGAAGGTCAACAAGGTCCTCAAGGAACTCATGCCAACCGGCGTCGCCGAACTCAAAGCGGCCTACGACGAAGCCGCGCTCCCCCGGGATTTCTCGGTGCTCCCTCGAAACACCCGGTTCATGGTGGGCAGCAAAAGCCCCGAATATTACAAGGTCACCGCCGAACGGCTGTACGCCGCCGTCGCCGGAAGCACGCTGGTGGTGTCGCCAAAAGGCTTCCACGGGTCCATCCCCGCCGCGGTCAAGGAACTCGTGACGGATATTTCCAGCTACTTCAAGGACTGACGGAATCCAGCGGCTCCGTTAGGCTCGAAGTATGACGCGCGAGAAGATCACAACGGCCGACGGCGGAACCCTCGAGCTCTTCACGACGGGCGGTGAGCTTGCCGCTGCCGGCTCAGGCGTCGTCGTCGTGCCCGCCTCCATGGTGACCGCCGCAGACTACTCCAAGTTTGCCCAGAAACTCAGTGCAGCCCTTGGCCGCCCGGTCCACACCTTCAACCGCCGCGGACGCGGTGAGTCATCGCCGCAGCCCGAGGACTACACCCTCGACGTCGACATCCGCGATCTGTCCGAGGTCATGAAGCACACGGCCAGCACCGACGTCTTCGGCCACAGCTTCGGAGGCGCAGTGGCCCTGCACGCGGCACGCACGCTTCCGGTGGAACGCCTGGCGGTCTACGACCCCGCCGTGTCCGTCAACCACAGCGTGAAGGCCGAGTGGACGGGCGAATACGAACGCGCGACGGCGGCCGGAGACTTCGACCGCGGGCTCGCCGTGCTCGTGAAGGGGGTCGAAACGGAGGGCGCCTTCGCGCGGATGCCGCTGTCCATGCTGACCCTCGTCACCAAGCTGGCCTCGGGCACTCCCATGGGCAAGCAGATGCGCGAGCTCATGCAGGCCGGCGTGCGCGAGATCAAGGCAGTCATCGCCGCGGACATGCCCGCTGAGCCGTTCCTCGAGCTACCGCTTGAGACGCTCATTGTGGTCGGTGAAAAGAGTCCTGCCTACTTCGGGGTGGCGTGTGGCCAAATCCACGACGTACTCTCCGGATCGAGCTACACCATCTTGCCGGGCCACGGCCACGACGGAGTGATCCGCGCGCCCGACAAGCTCATCTCCGAGCTCTCCGAATTCTTCGCCGGCTAAGACCCTCGCTCACGTATGGCGGTTTCTGACCGGACGCCCGCTCACGTATGGCGGGTCCGGGCCGGACGCGCGCTCACTTTGGGTGGGGCGGGGGTCCGGGGCGGGTGTTGGTGGTGTTTGTTTTTTTAAGTGGGTCAGGCCCCGACAGTGTGTGTCGGGGCCTGGCCTGTGAATGGTTGTCCGGCGGTGTCCTACTCTCCCACACCCTCCCGGGTGCAGTACCATCGGCGCTGTGGGTCTTAGCTTCCGGGTTCGGAATGGGACCGGGCGTTTCCCCCACGCTATGACCGCCGTAACCCTGTTACCCGGTCCCCGCACGGGGTGCGGGGTGGGAAGACTTTGGTTACAACAGGTGTTCCCTCTTTTTGCGGGGAACGGTGGTGTTGTTATTCAGTTGTGGTTTGTTCCTGAACGGGTTGTTGTTCGGGAACCACATAGTGGACGCAAGCAGTGATCGTGTTTGTGTGGTGTAAGTTGTCGGCCTATTAGTACCGGTCAGCTTCAACAGTCTTTAGTCCTGTCTTCCACATCCGGCCTATCAACCCAGTGGTCTGGCTGGGGGCCTCTCACACACGAGGTGTATGGAAATCTCATCTTGAAGCGAGCTTCCCGCTTAGATGCTTTCAGCGGTTATCCCATCCGAACGTAGCTAATCAGCGGTGCACTTGGCAGTACAACTGACACACCAGAGGTTCGTCCGTCCCGGTCCTCTCGTACTAAGGACAGCCCTTCTCAAATTTCCTGCGCGCGCAGCGGATAGGGACCGAACTGTCTCACGACGTTCTAAACCCAGCTCGCGTACCGCTTTAATGGGCGAACAGCCCAACCCTTGGGACCTACTCCAGCCCCAGGATGCGACGAGCCGACATCGAGGTGCCAAACCATGCCGTCGATATGGACTCTTGGGCAAGATCAGCCTGTTATCCCCGAGGTACCTTTTATCCGTTGAGCGACGGCCATTCCACAATGTACCGCCGGATCACTAGTCCCGACTTTCGTCCCTGCTTGAGATGTCTCTCTCACAGTCAAGCTCCCTTGTGCACTTACACTCGACACCTGATTGCCAACCAGGCTGAGGGAACCTTTGGGCGCCTCCGTTACTTTTTAGGAGGCAACCGCCCCAGTTAAACTACCCATCAGGCACTGTCCCTGACCCGGATCACGGGCCGAAGTTAGATGTCCAAAGTGACCAGAGTGGTATTTCAACGATGACTCCACCCGAACTGGCGTCCGGGCTTCAACGTCTCCCACCTATCCTACACAAGCCACTCCGAACACCAATACCAAACTATAGTAAAGGTCTCGGGGTCTTTCCGTCCTGCTGCGCGTAACGAGCATCTTTACTCGTACTGCAATTTCGCCGAGTTTATGGTTGAGACAGCGGGGAAGTCGTTACTCCATTCGTGCAGGTCGGAACTTACCCGACAAGGAATTTCGCTACCTTAGGATGGTTATAGTTACCACCGCCGTTTACTGGGGCTTAAATTCTCAGCTTCGCCTTGCGGCTAACCGGTCCTCTTAACCTTCCAGCACCGGGCAGGAGTCAGTCCGTATACATCGTCTTGCGACTTCGCACGGACCTGTGTTTTTAGTAAACAGTCGCTTCCCCCTGGTCTCTGCGGCCCCGATCCCCTCCCACCAGCAAGTGGTGTTCAAGGTTGGGGCCCCCCTTCTCCCGAAGTTACGGGGGCATTTTGCCGAGTTCCTTAACCATAATTCTCTCGATCGCCTTGGTATTCTCTACCTGATCACCTGTGTCGGTTTGGGGTACGGGCGGCTAAGACCTCGCGCCGATGCTTTTCTAGGCAGCATAGGATCACCGGATCCCCCCATGACGGGGGTCCCATCAGATCTCAGGAACGTCATCAAAGACACAGCGACGGATTTGCCTATCGCTGACCCTACATCCTTAGACCGGGGCAACCATCGCCCGGCCCGGCTACCTTCCTGCGTCACACCTGTTAATACGCTTACCTCCCGGGATCAGGTCCCGCGCTCGGCCAAAACCCGCACACCACAAGGGTGATTGGGCAGGCTCCGGGCGGTTAGTATCCCCCGCTTGGCATGGGCGGTCCTTCGCCGGTACGGGAATATCAACCCGTTGTCCATCGACTACGCCTGTCGGCCTCGCCTTAGGTCCCGACTTACCCAGGGCAGATTAGCTTGACCCTGGAACCCTTGATCATTCGGCGGACGGGTTTCTCACCCGTCTTTCGCTACTCATGCCTGCATTCTCACTCGTGTAGGCTCCACCGCTGGTTTACACCGCGACTTCACCGCCCACACGACGCTCCCCTACCACTCCAGACGACTGAACCACGAAGGCTTGTCTACTATCTGAAATCCACAACTTCGGCGGTGTACTTGAGCCCCGCTACATTGTCGGCGCGGAATCACTTGACCAGTGAGCTATTACGCACTCTTTCAAGGATGGCTGCTTCTAAGCCAACCTCCTGGTTGTCTTCGCAACTCCACATCCTTTCCCACTTAGCACACGCTTAGGGGCCTTAGTTGGTGGTCTGGGCTGTTTCCCTCTCGACTATGAAGCTTATCCCCCACAGTCTCACTGCTGCGCTCTCACTTACCGGCATTCGGAGTTTGGCTGACGTCAGTAACCTTGTAGGGCCCATCGGCCATCCAGTAGCTCTACCTCCGGCAAGAAACACGCAACGCTGCACCTAAATGCATTTCGGGGAGAACCAGCTATCACGGAGTTTGATTGGCCTTTCACCCCTACCCACAGCTCATCCCCTCCATTTTCAACTGAAGTGGGTTCGGTCCTCCACGACGTCTTACCGTCGCTTCAACCTGGCCATGGGTAGATCACTCCGCTTCGGGTCTAGATCACGCCACTACACTCGCCCTGTTCAGACTCGCTTTCGCTACGGCTACCCCACACGGGTTAACCTCGCGACGTAACACTAACTCGCAGGCTCATTCTTCAAAAGGCACGCCGTCACCAGAATCAGACTGGCTCCGACGGATTGTAAGCACACGGTTTCAGGTACTGTTTCACTCCCCTCCCGGGGTACTTTTCACCTTTCCCTCACGGTACTGGTCCGCTATCGGTCATTAGGAAGTATTTAGGCTTATCAGGTGGTCCTGACAGATTCACACGGGATTTCTCGGGCCCCGTGCTACTTGGGATCCTCTCCAGGCGGCACACAACATTACGGTTACGGGGCTAACACCCTCTCCGGCCGGCCTTTCAAGACCGTTCACCTATGTCCATGCTCTCACCCCACCGGTCCGGCAGAACCAGTACGGAAAGTCCCACAACCCCGCCCATGCAACGCCCGCCGGCTATCACACATGGAACGGTTTAGCCTCATCCGCGTTCGCTCGCCACTACTAACGGAATCACTCTTGTTTTCTCTTCCTGCGGGTACTGAGATGTTTCACTTCCCCGCGTTCCCCCCACGCACCCTATGTGTTCAGATGCGGGTCACCAGATAACCTCACAGCCTCTGGCGGGGTTTCCCCATTCGGACATCCTGGGATCACCGTTCGGTTATCAACTCCCCCAGGCTTATCGCAGATTCCTACGTCCTTCTTCGGCTCCTAATGCCAAGGCATCCACCGTGTGCCCTTAAAAACTTGACCACACAAGATCAAAAAACTTCTCGAGAGAACCACGGAAACCGCCACATGCAAAAGCACGAACGGATCCAGGTTCATAAAAAGAAATTGCTGTAAGACACACACACACCACCACCCCCCAAAAGAGGCAATGACCATGCGCGTGCCTAGATGCTCGCGTCCACTATGTAGTTCTCAAACAACAACCCCGTACCACACCCCCGCACACCAACCACCCCCCGCCACCAAAGACGAAGAACAACCGGACACGCACAGGACATGCAACCAGGAAACCAGAAACACACAAACCCGGCACAAGGAAACCACGCAACCCGAACAGGCCACGCACCCCCCCACAACCGGCCCTGTTGCCTCAGGACCCAACAGTGTGCCAAACACGAAAACCAGCCCACCCCCTCCCGCACCGTTCCAGAACACCCAAAGAGCATCCGTACTAAACACAGGAAAAAACAAACCGGCCGCTATCTGCTGATATTCCACCCATGAGCACCCACCGCAGAACAGACGCCTGCGCAATGGGCTTTGCTTCCACACACCCCCCACCCAACCATGCGGAAGGAAAAAAGGGGGCGATAATGGTGCTCCTTAGAAAGGAGGTGATCCAGCCGCACCTTCCGGTACGGCTACCTTGTTACGACTTAGTCCCAATCGCCGGTCCCACCTTCGACGGCTCCCCCCACAAGGGTTAGGCCACCGGCTTCGGGTGTTACCAACTTTCGTGACTTGACGGGCGGTGTGTACAAGGCCCGGGAACGTATTCACCGCAGCGTTGCTGATCTGCGATTACTAGCGACTCCGACTTCATGGGGTCGAGTTGCAGACCCCAATCCGAACTGAGACCGGCTTTTTGGGATTAGCTCCACCTCACAGTATCGCAACCCTTTGTACCGGCCATTGTAGCATGCGTGAAGCCCAAGACATAAGGGGCATGATGATTTGACGTCGTCCCCACCTTCCTCCGAGTTGACCCCGGCAGTCTCCTATGAGTCCCCGGCCGAACCGCTGGCAACATAGAACGAGGGTTGCGCTCGTTGCGGGACTTAACCCAACATCTCACGACACGAGCTGACGACAACCATGCACCACCTGTAAACCGACCGCAAGCGGGGCACCTGTTTCCAGGCGTTACCGGTTCATGTCAAGCCTTGGTAAGGTTCTTCGCGTTGCATCGAATTAATCCGCATGCTCCGCCGCTTGTGCGGGCCCCCGTCAATTCCTTTGAGTTTTAGCCTTGCGGCCGTACTCCCCAGGCGGGGCACTTAATGCGTTAGCTACGGCGCGGAAAACGTGGAATGTCCCCCACACCTAGTGCCCAACGTTTACGGCATGGACTACCAGGGTATCTAATCCTGTTCGCTCCCCATGCTTTCGCTCCTCAGCGTCAGTTAATGCCCAGAGACCTGCCTTCGCCATCGGTGTTCCTCCTGATATCTGCGCATTTCACCGCTACACCAGGAATTCCAGTCTCCCCTACATCACTCTAGTCTGCCCGTACCCACTGCAGAACCGGAGTTGAGCCCCGGTCTTTCACAGCAGACGCGACAAACCGCCTACGAGCTCTTTACGCCCAATAATTCCGGATAACGCTTGCGCCCTACGTATTACCGCGGCTGCTGGCACGTAGTTAGCCGGCGCTTCTTCTGCAGGTACCGTCACTTTCGCTTCTTCCCTACTGAAAGAGGTTTACAACCCGAAGGCCGTCATCCCTCACGCGGCGTCGCTGCATCAGGCTTTCGCCCATTGTGCAATATTCCCCACTGCTGCCTCCCGTAGGAGTCTGGGCCGTGTCTCAGTCCCAGTGTGGCCGGTCACCCTCTCAGGCCGGCTACCCGTCGTCGCCTTGGTAGGCCATTACCCCACCAACAAGCTGATAGGCCGCGAGTCCATCCAAAACCGCAAAAGCTTTCCACCACCACCGCATGCGCGGAATGGTCATATCCGGTATTAGACCCAGTTTCCCAGGCTTATCCCAGAGTCAAGGGCAGGTTACTCACGTGTTACTCACCCGTTCGCCACTAATCCCCCCAGCAAGCTGGAGATCATCGTTCGACTTGCATGTGTTAAGCACGCCGCCAGCGTTCATCCTGAGCCAGGATCAAACTCTCCGTTGAAGTAAAACAAAAACAGACACAACCACAACCACCGGAAATAACGGCAGAACGGCTGCACAAAATTTGAAACCAGCTGAAAACCAGACCCCACCCACAGGGGCGGACAAGGCCCGGCAAAATCAACCAATCCATAAAAACAAATCGGTATCAACAAACTTGGCACACTATTGAGTTCTCAAACAACAGACACA
>NZ_MTPV01000076.1:0-82932 GCF_002009585.1 Arthrobacter sp. SRS-W-1-2016
CCGCCACGGGTCAAAACCCTGCCGCGAACGGTCAGTCGGATTTTCCGACTCCGGTCAGTTTAAAGTTGCCGCTTACACAGACCTGATCGTACCGACCCACCCCGACCTCAGCTCCGACTCAAGACTGGCAGCATTGGACTCCCCGCTTTCAAAGTCTGCGGCTTTGGTACTCCACCTCTGCGCCCAGAGCTGGAGTACCGCGCGCCAGACCTTGACCGCGTCCATTCGCGGCGGCCTGACGGCCGAGGAGCTGTATTCGGACGGTTGCGCGGCGATACGGTGGGCCATGCATCGACGCCGGACCTACACAGGTGCTGACGACCCGTACAGCTCTGTTGTGACGAGCGCTTGGGTTCGGCGCGCCCGCAGTGTCGACAAAGGCCAGCCTTGGGACGAGGCCAGGCGCGCCCGCTTGGCTATGCAGGAAAAGGTGCCCGATGGACTCTACGAATGGTTCATTGCCCGATGACCGTATTCCAGCCTCGCTCGTGCCCTCTGAGGGCGATGCCACATCACCGGACGCGACCGAAGGGCAAGATTGACCGTATGCCGTCAACCTGGTGGGACGGTAGGGTCCGCTCAGAAAGCACAATGGATGCTTTGGCTCCGCGTCTGAACGGAGAGTATGACGTATTGCCAAGGGTTCGCGACCGGGGAACGAGAAGAGCACGGCAATTGTCACCGGCCCCGGCTACGGTCGCATGATGATGCAGGAACTACTCAACGACGCGGGCCCCCATCTTGTCACCATGGCCACGGGCAGTGAATACCTAATGGACCTGACGAGCAGGACTGTGAGTCGCCAGATGGCCGCAACAACTCCCCTCGAGGGCTTCCTGGATGGTGGCTTCTATCGGTTGCGCCGTGGTTCCGCGTTTCCTTGTTTGTCCGGGCCGGGTTTAGCGGACTTCCGGGGAGCTGGGACGGCCGCGATCCGTTCGCAGGCCAACCCCGGACCTACCCGGGGCTGGCCGATGGGAAGCGTTGCGAAAGTGGACGCGATCTAGGTGTGTATCAACGTCCCGGAGTCCGAGCTGTCACTTGCAGATCACATCAGGCCACCCGTCCATGGCCACGTACCAGCTGTCGGACGCAGTTCCTTGCGAAGCCATGCAGCCTTTGTCTCCATGCCAGTCCACGCCGACAACGACATGACCTTTGCTTCCGAAGGAGAGATAGATGGAGGCAGGTGAGTTGAGCTGTGAGATCGCAGGCCCGGACTCGGGAAAGGTCCCGAGCTTTTGGGGTACGGTGCTTCCCTTCAGGGTCTGGGTCGCGTCAGGCGAGAGTATGGTGCTTTCGACGAAGCCGAGGTCGATCTGGCAAAACGATGATTTCTGCCAGCTGTCGCCCTTGACAGAGATGCCGTTGTAGTTAGTGCAGGCCGGGGATTCGAGGGGATAGACGGCCACGACAGATGCCCCGGTTGCTTTGGTCTGTCGGCCAGATGTCGTATTGGTTATCGAGCCCGAGACTGTCGAACTGGAGACTGCATTGAGCTGACCAGGAGGAGCTTCAGTGACGTCCTTTGTGAAGGGCTCGAGTTTTCCCTGAACCTTCAATTGGGCGGTGTAGCCCTGATCGTCAGCGACCCCTAGGCTTGTGGAGAATGAGGCAGTAAGCCCTTGCGATAGTGCTTTCGTAGGGTCGCTGGCGCTGGCACCCGCGGTAGAGGCCGCTCCTGAGGCCTTCAGCATGGCCTGGGCCTTATCCGCATTCACCGAGAAATAGATTTTCGACTGGCTGCCCTGGGTGTATGCGGGAATGACGGACTGGTCAAAGCCGAAGCTAGTGCCCTCTCCGACCACCTGTACGACGGTGCTTTTCGACCAGCTACTGAAGGTGTCCGGAAGGTCGAAATCGTGGCCCGTAGTATCAGTTGTTGGCTTGTTGGACACCGGGTCGGTCCCCGTGAGAGGCGTTCCTCCAGCAGCCTTAGCCCAGGCGGTTATGTCTGATGTACTTGTCCTGCTTGGGCGGTTGGTGTTGAAGTACCAGACGAGGACATGCTGGAACTTGTCGGTGGAATTGCTTGCAGTTCCGGGCGGCCCGTAGAGGTAGGCACACCCGTTCTTGGGCAGCGGGGTTTTGAGCTCAGAGTCGACGAGCTTCGCATCAATCGAAGTCAGCAAGTCTGTCTTGCCTGCCCAAGCCTGGCCGAGTTGATCCCCCGGAGGACAGCCGTCCGGGACCGGGAGTACGGTCGGTGTCGCAGAGGGCGAGGACGCTGCGGCGGCCGGCGTAACAGCTGATGATGATTCCGGCGACTGTCCGCATCCTGCAGTCATGGCGGCCATTGCCACGATTGCCAGCGCGACTGTAGAGGATCGGATGATGTTCTTCGGCATAGATATTCCGTTCTGTGATGCTGCTGTTCGGGCACTACTTGATCTGGGAAAGCATGAAGGCTACGAAAACGAAGTAGACAAGAATGAGAGCTACCCAGCTATATGCCAGTGCCAGGCCGGCAAGTGCCATTCCGCGGCCGCCTTCACCCGTACGGCGGATTTGCGACAGCGCAATATGGCCGATTGGAATCGCCACTATGCCGCCCACGATGCCAAACACAAGCGAAAGTATGGCCAGGACGTTGGTCTTATCGACCGCGACCACCCCGGAGACGGCGCGCGCGGCGTAGAGCGGGGTGCCTGACTCGTCGACGCCGACCTGGGTGAGCACTTCCCTGGTTGCGGACTGGCCTGCCATCGGCTTCGCGTCGGGTCGACGAGAAGCCGAACGCCGTGGGCCAGCCTTTTCGAAGCCGGGCTTTTGACCGATTCCCTCGGCAAGAAGGAACGCTATTGCGGTCATTGCCAGACAGTCAAGAACAGCCACCGGCCCGTTGACTCCCGGAGCCACGATTATGACGAGAGCGCCGATCCAGCCAGCCGGCAACAGATGCCTGTAGAGGATCCATCCGCTCAGAGCCAGAATAACGCCGATGCTCCCGACGAGGGCGGTGATGCCTGCATGGAGGAAAAGCGTGGTGAGTGAGAAGACCACTCCGGCAGCGGCCATCCCGAGGAACATCGGATTCGGCTGTTGCCGGTCCTCCGTAACGCGAACGGGAAAGCCTACCTTTTCAGTGACAAGCGATTGGCTCACGTTGACCCCCATCATGTGTACTAATTCAGGACCCGTCAAAGAATTTGCTAGATTCCCGGGGAATTCGGCCCATGTATGTCCCCGTCTTTGAATTACCTATCGTCGGCTGCGCCAAAGAGACATCCGCAGCTTCCGCGACCTGCCAACATTGCATTCCGGTCTCAGAAAATGAAGAATCCCCAGCGGCCCCCACGATAGAGGTAGACGGAGTAGGCGATCATGAGAGGGCCCGCCCAGAAGCCGTGCTCGTGTCCTGTTGTTGTAGCGGTGAACGCGGCGACCAGCGAGGCGATGCCGAGGATCATCCAAAAGGTGCCCAAAACGTAGCGCGGGCGTCGACGGCGCGTCGGAACGTTCTGGTTGATGGAGTTAGTGAGGTCTGGCTTGGACAAGACGGCTCCTTCTTTGCTTCTGCGGAATTCTGGTTCGTCGGACTGTTTAGACCTGCCTCACCACTTTGTGGAGGTCCAGTCGACGGCTTGGTCAAGTTGGCTCCCGCCGTTTTTGCCGGCCTTCGGTTCTCCGCCCAGACCGCCGACACCGCAATAGTTGCTGAGCGCCTTCACGATTCCGACCGTGTTGGCAATTGAATATTTGTCGAGGCCGTGGGCGGCTAGGAGGGCTTGTTCAGTGTCTTGGCGCTGACTGAAGGACTGTGCCGCGTACTGATCGCATGTCGTGGAACCGGCGTTTGAGCATCCGGACAGCAGCGCTGCGGCGACCAGCAGGAAGGGAATGACCAAGGAGAGGCCGCGACTTGGGTGGGCCGGGTGCCGTCGTGGGGTGCGAGCGGTTTTCATTGATTGTCCTCCAGAGTGCGATGAAGGGTGGCTAGGAGCTCGTGGGTTAGCGCTTGTTGGCGGGCATTTTTCTTCCGACAAGGATTCCGACCAGGCCGACAACGTACAGCGGAATGATCCACGCCAGATCGCTGGGGTAGTAACCGAGGACTGACATTTTGAATCCGGCGATGAGGAAAAGGATGACGCCGAGCGCGGTGATGATCGTTTTGTTGTTCACAGTGAGACCTTCAGGGTTGGGTGCTGGTTTCGGGGGGTTAGTTGGGTGCCGTCTTTGACGGTGGTGCGGCTGGGGCGAACTGTGCGCCAGCGCCTGCAGACCAGCTCGTCGGGATTTCGTATTTGCCCATCTTGCCGTTCTCTTGGATCACACGACCCTTTGACAGCAGGAGCTCGAAGGCTTCAGCTTCTTCGCTTTCAAACTCGTCGGTGTCGGCCTTGCGGTAGGCCACGGTGCGCGTCATCAGCTCGTGGGCAACGCCGGCGCTGTCAGTTGATTTGTCGAGGGTCAACTGCAGGTACATCTTGGCGCCCTCCGATTTGTAGACGAGCCGCAGCGCCTCCATTCCACGGAATCCTTCTTTGCGCTGGAACAGGATCTGGCTCAGCCATGCGTAGCGCAGGTGCCCGGTCAGTGCCTTGCCCCGGCGCCGGTTGGCTGCCAGGATCTTGCTTCCGGCGTTCAGGACCACGGCGGCACGTCCTCCGATCCAGCCGCCGCCCTTGTCGTACTTCTCGCAGATCATCGCGAACCGCGACTCAGTGATGTAGCAGTCGATGCGGACATCTTCCACCGCGGCAACCTTGCGGAATTGCTTGCGGTTGCTATCGAACAGGTGCACCGACGCGGCTGAGGCATGGATGGGGCCAATTATGTCGCCGTCAAGTTCGTCCCAGACGAGTTTTAGATCCTCGCTCAGGCTCGGGTAGGCGAAAGACTTCGGTTCGCCCGGCTCTGTAACGCTCAAGGGGCTGTAGACCACGGGAAGCTCCTTAGTTCTTGGTGAAAGGATTGGGCCGGACGTTGGGATCTTCCGACGATCCGCGTTCGGTGGTCGTCGCTCCCGTCTCGGTGAGCATCCGCGGGAGTACTCCGATCAGAAAAGCAACGTCAGCACCAAGACCGGGAACCCCCATGAGGCCAAGGATTGCCAGTAGGGTCAGCCAGAAGCTCCTGTTGCGGTCGGCAGCCAGCCACGCTGAACTCGGCCTAGTGAATGCGTAGACGAACAGAGCGACGTTCAGGATGTAGCAGATGGTGACGAAGAAGTTCATGATGCCTCTAACCTTCAATACAAAAGAGCGGATGCTCCGTAGTTATGGATCGTTCGCCTTCAGGCCGGTCGATGATCCTGATGGATGCTATCCAGACGGACCGGTCGTACCGAAGAGATGAGGAACCGTCGCGTGAGGTATGTCCACCGAAAGGCGGACAACATCTACTACTGTGACGCTGGTCCGACTCCCAAGATCCCAGAGTCACCTGTAGCGGGCCGCGCTCGTCCCCAGGATGATGAAATATGCGGCCACGGCGACGACGGCAATCCCTGTGGTGATCCAGCCGATGATCACAGCTGCCAGGGCAAGGCCGTGCCCGGCCTGGCCGTTCTTCTTGATCTGGGACAGGGCAATATGCCCCAGGATCAGTCCGATGACGCTGTTGAAGAAAACTACGATGAGCGAGGCGATCGCCATGCCGTTCGTCTGACCAGGGGTTGTTACCGTCGGATGCACAACTTCGTAGGTCTGACGCAAAGGTTCACGCTCTACGGGGATTTCGTTCCTCCGCGGATCCAAGGCCATAGCCAGCCAAGCACAGCCGATGCAGGTCAGGGCAAGAACCGCCCCGGAATACGCCGGAAGTGTCCAGGTGATTCCGCTGGACATGTTGCCCAGCAGCGCCATGCCGATGGCGACGCCAATGACGGGCACGATGGCGACATAGCTTCGAACGGGTCGACCTCGAAGCACAAGCCATG
Source organism: Arthrobacter sp. SRS-W-1-2016 (assembly GCF_002009585.1). Lineage (NCBI taxonomy): Bacteria > Bacillati > Actinomycetota > Actinomycetes > Micrococcales > Micrococcaceae > Arthrobacter > Arthrobacter sp. SRS-W-1-2016. The sequence continues at coordinate 5,885 of NZ_MTPV01000076.1, forward strand.
AGGTGAAATAGAACAAGGCCATGCAGGCATAAATCGCTACCGGCCCTGCCAGCCCGATCGAGGCGTAGCCGTGAAGGTAGGAGAACGGAACGCCGGGCACTGCGGCGAGGCTCGTCAGTGCCAGGCCCAGTACGACGAGCACGATGGCTGGAAGGACCAGGATCTTCTTTTTGGCCGCCAGGAAGAAGCCGCCAAGAACCAGAAGGAACCTGAGAGCCAGTAGCGTGTAGCTGATAACTGAAGCGGCTTGAAAACCGAAAGCCTGGATCAGCGGATAGATCAGATAGAACACGATCTGCCAGGAGACCACGACAATGCTCGCGCCCACCAAAGCGCGAACCCACCTAGGTCGCCCCTTCGGCAGGGAACCCGGGGCTTCCTGAGCTGCGGTAAGCAATCCCGATTCTTCGCTCATGATCGAACCTTTCAGTACGGATTGGGCATATTTCACGTTCCCGGAGGCCGAGTTCCGGAGACCGGACCCGGGTTTTCCGGAAACGCTTTGAACCACACAGGTTCATTCATTCCGTGCGGCGTTGCCGTGTGAAAATCGGCCACGTCGGCGGGGGAGCTTGGGCTCCGGATCAAAGGTATGGCAGCCCGAATGTGCGCCGGCCCTTTATCGCAAGTTAATGGACAGATTGTCCGCTGAACGGTCTACACCGCGACCATCGGGGACAGCGAGCACTGACAATCGGGTCGTCCTGCGTGTCCTCCAAAGAGGGGTCAACGGAAAGGTCATTCGGACACTCACAGTTATCGTGGGGGAGTCACGGACGTTTAGCCTGTTAGCCGTGGTTCCATCGGTGGCACAAGCTGGTGAACGCCATGCCGGTGTAGTCTACGACGGGCCGCTTTGATGATTACCGTTGGCTACCGGCAGCTGCGGAATGGAACCCCTCGGGAGGTGCTGGTGCGGGCTGCCCAGAAGCACCGGCGGGCGATTGTTGGAGGCCGTCAAAGGCTGGCGCTAGGAGACCTTCCTTATTCGCCGATGTTCGTCTTCGGCGCCAACAACCCTTCTTGTGAGAGTTGCCATCCGTCGAACGCGGCGCCCAGCGGACTTCGCCCGTGAGCTGAAGGGCGCCTCAGCTTGGGCGGGTGAATGTGCGGCCCAAAAAATTGCTAGCGGGCCGGGTCCGGTAATTTGGTCAAACGGATGAGGGCAATAGCGCTGCAAATGATGATGATGACGACAAGAGCTCCAATAGCGAGCCACGCCCGCTCGGGCACGGCCTCCCAGAGCCAGTCCTTCTCGGTGCTAGGCACCAGTGTTCTCAGGTTGATCGATTCAGCCCCCAAGGCGAAGCCCCACCGCGCGGGCATCAAGGCCGATAGCTGCTCAAGGCCTTGGCGGCCCGTGACCGGGATCAAGCCTCCGGCCAGCACGAGCTGCGCCATGATTCCCACCGCCAGGATGGGCATCACCTGCTCAGATGATTTCGCCCAGGCCGATGCCGCTAATCCAAGGGAAGCCGAGGCAATCGCGGTCAAGCTCACGGCGATCCAGAGGTCGACGCCAGGCATCGGGCTGAGGATGTGGTGAACCGGTTGGGGTTTGTACATGAGGAGAATTGTGACCATTACCGCGGACTGGATGCAGCACAGGGCCGCCGCAACACTGAGCTTGGCCAATAGGTAGATCACTGGGCGTAGTCCGGCCGCGGACTCACGACGGAAAATCTCCCGTTCTCCGACGAGATCACGGACAGTGAGCGCCATGCCCGTCACGGCTGCACCGACGACGAGCAGTACAAGTAGCTGGCTGGGCTCTCCGATTCTGGCCGGGCCGGGGACTCCAAAACCGGCGTCTCCCGGGACAATGAGGGCAAGAAAACCGAGCACCACAGGCAGGGCAGCGAGAAACGTGCTGTACCCCACGTCGGCCGTCATGAGCCGTAATTGCCGCGCAATCAGCCCACGGTACTGTCTCAGCGGCGGGCTGACCGAGGGGGCGCGCTTTGACTTGAACGGGCCGCTGGCTGGCGGGACAGGCCGGGACGCCTCGCGGGCAAGGTATCTTTCGAGCAGTTCGTCAGCTTCGTTGGCTGCCATGCCGAAGGCATCTCTCCACATGGTGACTCCGAAGTAGTGCAGCGCCTCCTGGGGGCGGCCTGTGTAGGCGGGGGTGCCTCCTCGTGCGAGGACAAGCAAGTAGTCGCACACGTCAATGCTTTCGGGCCTGTGAGTAACTACGACAACAATCCCTCCGGAGTCCGCAATTCGCCGCAGCAGGGCCATGACCTGCCTGTCCATATCCGGGTCGAGGCCGGAGGTCGGCTCATCAAGGATAAGCATTGTCGGTTCGGTCAGGAGCTCGAGCGCTACCGAAGCACGCTTTCGTTGCCCGCCGGACAGGCGTGCGATTGTTGTTCGAGCTTGTTGGCTGAGCCCCAGATCTTCCAGGACTCTCTTCACCCGCTCACCTCGCTCCTCCACGGTCACATCGGGTGGAAGCCGCAATTGTGCGGCGAAATCCAGAGCGTCCTCGAGCCGGAGTGTGCGGTGGATTATGTCTTCCTGGGGGACAAATCCGATTCGGGTCCGAAGGGCATCGAAATTGGCTGCGATGTCCATTCCGTCAAACGTGGCCCGCCCTTGGCTGGGTCTCTTCTGACCTGTCAGGATTGACATGAGGGTGGACTTCCCCGCCCCAGTCGGTCCGATTACGGCCATGAAACGGCCATGGGGGGCTTCGATCGCAACTTCGTTCAGGAGAGCCCGGGCTTTGCGCCCTGTCCCGGCGTGATAAGCAACCCGCTCCAGACGCAGTCCAGGACCGTCCGCGGCGGGTTCGACTACAGGGGACGTGCCGTCCACCGAGATGCGGAAATCGGTGTTTCCGACGGTGAGCAGGGCGCCTTCGGGACATTCGACTGTACCCTGTACGCGCTCTCCGTCGAGGAAGGTTCCGTTCCGGCTCCCCAGATCGCGAACCCGTAGTCGGGATTCGTCCGACGTAACCACGCAGTGTCGGCGTGAGACCAGCAGGTCATCAAGCGCGACGTCGTTCTCTGCCGCACGACCGATGGCCACTTCACGTCTCGGCGGGCGGCCGGGTCTTTCCGATGGCGATGTCGTCACCAGGGTTATGGCACCGGTTCCGGTGGGTGATGGGCTGAGGACGAGTGAAGGTGCTCCATGCAAAGGGTCGCCCAGATGGACGGTCTTCTCACCGCTCAGACGTACAGTGTGGATCCTCTGGCCGTCAGCCCATAGGCCGCCGGCGCTTCCCTCGTCCCGAACCCACCAGCCACCGTCGAAAAAGATAGCGGCATGAACCCGTGAGACGGTTGGGTCGTCCAGGACTAGGTCGCCGTCGCGGCCTACGGTTGCAATGGTCCCGGCGTGCACGGTCCATGTGCGCATTCCAGAACGCACCTCGAGGGTGCCGTCCAAGTCGTTCACTGGGTGCTCGTTGGCATCGGGACCACGCCGGGGGCGCCGAGGATCCGGGCGTCACCGACGACAAGTTCGGCTTCCCCATCCTTTGCACATGTGGCCCCTTGGTACTGGATCTTGAGCCGAAGCACATTCGTCATATCGACGTTAATCGGGAAGGCTTGCCCGTAGGAGACGGTCTGACTGTAGACCTTCCGGCCGTCCGCGAATATTTCAAGGAGGGCGGTTGAAGCGTTGCTGTGTGAGTCGTCCGCAAGTCCAGCGGTGGCTGCGAAGGTTTGGTAATTCCGTCCGAGGTTGTATTCGACCGACCCACCCGCAGTGTCCCCCCAGTTGCAAAAATTGGTGGTGATTGAGTGGGGGTACGCTACCCCTGAAATGGTTGCCGAACCTTTAGACATGCTTCCGTTGACGGATTGTTGATCGGCAAGGTAGTTCGTTACCGCCGACCGGGCGACAGACACTTTCATGATGCCGAGGGTGGACAGGTCCGTACCGGGCTGGGGGTCTTGGGTGAGCACCGTTCCGTCGGGTGAGCTCGGGTCGTATTTGTCGGTGACCTGGAGACGCGTCGATGTGCCCAGGAGCCGCTGTGCTTCCGGAAGGGACTTGCCAACAATGTTCGGCACCGTGCCCGGGGCTGCGGTCGCGGAACTCGACGATGACGCCGTTGCTGACGGTGTGGATGTCCACGTGGAGGTCGGTGTCACACTTGCTGTCGCGCTCTGGCTCACTACGTCATTTGCCGCAGAAGTTGCGGTCGTTGAGGAGGCATTCGTTGCGGTTGGGCGGAAAAGGTTTGCGGTAAGGATTCCTGCGAGCACCAATGCTACTGCTACCCCTGCTGCACCGATTATCAGGGGTTTGCGGTTCCTCGCCGGGCCGGAGATGTTGGTCTCCTCTCCTGGCTTGTTCGTATTTGGTTCGGCGACTGTGGCTGCGGTTATCCCCGCGAACTGGGTAGGCGTTTCGGTCACGGAGAGTCCGGGGGCTGCGGGCGGCGCGGTGAGGAGCGGCGCAGCAGGGGTACCGTCCAGAGCCTGGGCCAACGCCGCGAGCTGGAATGCGAGGGAGCTTGCCGAATCCGGTCGCTGCTCGGGCCGCTTGGACAGTAACCAATGGATGAGATCCCACAGCTCGTCAGGGATCCCTTCGGGCCGTCCCGGTGGCAGTTCGGCGGCTCGCTTGAGCACAGCGATTAGAGACCCTCCAACGAAGGGTGTGACACCGCAGGCGAGCTTGTACAGCATGATCCCAAGTGAATAGAGGTCCGCCGCCGGGGTGGGCTCGCCTCCGTTTGCCAGTTCAGGGGCGATGTATTCCGGCGTTCCGACGAGCATGGTGCTGCGGGTCCGTTGTGAATCCGTCAGTGCGGAGACTCCGAAGTCGGTCACTTTGGGCAACATTTCGGAGCCAGAGGCGTCAAGTAGAACGTTCTCCGGCTTGACGTCTCGGTGGACGACGCCTGCCTCGTGTACGGCCGCGAGTCCGGCTGCGATTCCCGCTCCAAGCCGGCAGACCTCAGCGGGGGGAAGGGTGCCTTGGCCTGTGAGGTGAGCGGCAAGATTGGGGCCATGGATGCGTTCCATGACGATGGCGAGGGTCTCACCTTCCACGACGAGGTCTTCGACCTTCACGAGGTGGGGATCGGCGAGTGAGACGAGGATTCCTCGTTCTTGGATGAACCGTGAGACGACCGCTTGGTCTTGGGCCAAATCTGCATGCAGGACCTTTACCGCGAGATCGCGCCCGTCGACGTCTTCTGCGGCGAACACCTCCCCCATCGCGCCTCGTCCCAGGCTCTCATTGATAATGTATCGGCTGCCAAGCGGTCGGCTCATCGCGCCCCTTCTCTCGTACTAGGGGAAACCCGGCGGAAGATAGGATCCACCGGTCCCGGAACTGACAAAACTAAGCTGCTTATGGAGTACGCAGACATCGCTCACTCCCGTTGGACGCTCATCAAGAGGGCTTGTCGCAATGCTGCCTTACGTAGGCATCCACACGGCTCATCGGCCCTGCATTGAAGATTGCTCCACCGACCAAGGCCTTCCAATCCCCGGAAACCGCTGCGTCTTCCTGCTTGGCCCATGCATCTCGCACGGATTCGGTATCACTGCGGATCTCATCCGGAGCAACGTCCGCCATGTCTTTCCACATGCTCTTCAGATCGCCGATGGCGCTGGCTGCATTCAGGAGACTTCCGAGGGGGTTCTTGCCGTTTGGGTCGCTGTTCATCGCGCTGAGGTAGAGCTCTTTGTGCTTTTCCATCGCCGCGCAATAGGCCTGCACCGACCGCGGTGAGGAGCAGGCCGCCGTCGTCACCAGTCCTGCGACAATACCTATTGTCCCAGCCACCCTGAAGCTCTGCCTCACTGGATCTCCCAACGACGTCCCCCTTCTGCGCGCTCCGCGCATGCACGCCCCTATTCTCCATTCAGATTTATTCTTTGGCCGCCGCGACAAACAATCTGCGTCAGCAGTGTGGGCCGAACGGGGGACATGGTTGCCGGGGTTGTGAAGCTCCTATCGCCGGAACGCCTTCACGTCCCCTGGCCGCGCGCGGTCAGATCGCAATATACGCTGAACTCTCATCCTCATTTTGAGGAGAGAAAACCACCGTAATTGCAGGGATCGATCCGGTGGGACGGGCACGGACCGTTAGCTTTCCCGGTCCTGAGAGAGCATCGAGGATCTTTTGTATGCATTGTTCCGCCTCGGCAATTTTCTGAGCGGGTATGACCCCGCCACTGTCGTCGAGAAGGTCCACTGAGATCCCAAGAGACCGGGCCTTTTCGGCTTGCTGGAGGATGGTCCTGGTCGCCAGGTAGCCTCCGCGGATGGTGTCCCGGATTCGTGCCTCGATTAGGAGCATCGTTTCACGCTCTTGAGGCAAAATGCGGTCCGGTGTTGCCGCAGCGAGACGGAGAGATGGCCCGGCCAGTTCTTGGATTTCTCTTGCCCACGTTGAGGCTTGCACTGCCCTTGCGCGTGCTCTGGCCGCCTCGTCCAGCAGCCGCAGCGCCTGACGTGTCTTTGCGTGCGCCTGCCGCTCATGAAGGTCGAGGAACCGCGCCAGGACCGTCGCCGTCGCTGCGCAGAGCAACGGGAGGATGACCAGGTTGAATCCTTCGTGTATGCCGTCCAGGGTGTTGAGAGACCACACCACGGTCAGAGCCGCGAAGCCAACGATTCCGACAATGGCCTGAGCGGGCCTGCCTCGCAGTGCGACCACGATAAAGAGGCACTGCAAGGCTCCAGGGTGCCAGTCCGCGTAACCGGGCCAACCGGTTGTCGGCAGTCCGGGTTGAACAAGCAAGGTCACGATCATCGCCCCGGCGACGAGAATCCACGCGACGACGGCTGGGAGCTGTCTGGGGCCGGGTAGGAGTGACAGAACCATCATGCCCCCATATACGACCATCGCGACGACGCTCAACGCCGGGAGCGTGCTCGCGGCAAGGGCGGAAAGGCCCAACGCAACCTGCAACCCTGCGAACGCTGCAGCCAGAATCACGAGTAGTGCGGTCGGTATTGCCCTAGTCACGGGTTATCCCGCACTCAAGGATGATCCGGGTTCCCCGGCCAGGGGCGGAAGTAACCGACGCCGAGCCACCCACGTCGGACATCCGCTGGATGATGGAGAGTCGGATACCGAGCCGTCTCTGGCTCACTGCGCCGGGGTCGAAGCCGCGACCGTTGTCCGAAACTTCGATCGAAAGGCGGTCCCTTGCTTCCGGTAGAGACACGGTGATGGCGACGGAATCTGCCCCGGAGTGGCGGCTCGCATTGTCGAGGGCTGTGTAAGTGGCTTCAAGTAACGCCGACGCGACAATGCCTGGCACCATGACCTTGGTGTCAACCGGAAGGTGGGAATAAATGTCGACCGGAAGGAAAGCAATGTTCTCTGAGATCGCCTGCAACCTGGAGGGAAGTTCCGATGCCTGAACCGGACCTTCGGCAAGCTGACCGGATCCGTAATATTCGAGTTGACGCAGACCTTCGACTGCCGCTGCAGACGCCGCCTTCTTCTCGGCCAAGCCAGCCGCAGCGCTTGTCCTCGCAACTGACACGAGCGCCGTCATCACGGTGTCATGGAGAAGGGCGCCGAGTCGGTGTCTTTCCGCGAGGTCTGCCCGCGCCGATGCCGACTCCTGGTAGGCATTGATGGCTTCTTCCTCGGCCTTGTCCGACTGCTGTGCACCCAGACGCATTGCTTGAATTGCGACAGACACCGCGACGCCGGCAATCCCCGCGTAGGCTGCGTCTTGGATAGCAAGGTCCATCCCTGAAGCACCACCAACAGGTGTAGCACGTATGAGGGCAAACACAATGGCGGTTGCGATCGCGTACGCCGTCGCGCTCCATGTCCCGGCAGCCCCTGCGACGCATGAGGTACTCAGCATCAGCACATGCCAAAGCCATGGAGGTCCGCTTTCAGGTCCGGGATGGCCGAGTGGCCAGAGAATCAAGCCGGCCGCAACGAGAGCCGCAAATGCCCCCATTGTTCGACGAGCCAACACCCCCCGGATCGCGGCACCAATAATTACTGCCAGAGATACCGCGACTCCGCCGCCGAAAACAATGACCCACCAGGGCGCCGTGCGCGGCAGTTCGGCGACAATGTCCCCGAATCCACGGATGCCCATGGCGAGGGCAAACACGGAGATTGACCGGGCAATGACTGTCTCTGCGGCGGCGCGGTTCGTGACGACCCGTGCGGCCGCGGCCACTACTTGGACCCCGGAATCACTGGCGGGAGGATGCCGTCCTCGATCGCATTCTTGTAGAGATGGACTTTTTGGCTTGCCGGACGGTTCTGCCCTTGGTATTTGGCTTTTGCGCGGTCAACAAACGTCTTCGCGGTGGAGGCGTTGCAACCCATACGGGCGGCGGTCGCTTCGAGGCTCAACCCCGAAGCATAGAGACCGACGGCCTCCCGTTCTTTCTCCGTGAGCGAATTGCGGGCGAATTCACGATCGTTTTCAACGACCGCAGCAAATTCGCGGCAGATGACCGGCCTCCCGGCATGGACGTCCCGTACCATCGCCATGAGTTTGGCCAATGGCTCACCTTTCCGGATGTATCCGACTGCACCCGCCGCCATGGCATCCCGCAGTGTTGCCGGGTCATCAGCAAGGGAGTAGATCACCACCGCACAACCGTGCTGCCGAAGACGGTAGACATTTATCCCCGGGTTGGACCCGTCGGCCAAAGACAGGTCGAGAGCCACGATCTGGCAAACCCCGTGTCCTGCCCCAATGAGCGCGTCCACTGTCGCCGCAACCTTGGTGACCCGGATGGGTTGCTCGGCCACGTGAGATTCCTGCACCGCGTACCCGGCGACACCGACGCGTATCGCTTCATGATCATCGACCACGCCAAGCAAGACCGGAAGCTTCCCCTCCGGATCTCCCGCATGCGCACGTCCGCGGTAACTCGGCCGGCAAGGCTGTGTCCCCATTTTCGTCCCCCCAAACCTGACCTTCTTGTGGAGGCATACCCTCCTGACTGCACAGTTTAGATTCGTCGAAAAGCAGGAGATCCAGTTTGCAGATCATTACGCATGACAGTTTCGGTCATGTCCAACACAATTGAGGTGATGAGGCGGGCCGCACCGGTAACCATTTGATGACTATTCCCTGGGAATCAACCAGCCAGGCCGACGAGCGTGGAATCGGCACCATTCAGGGCGCAGTACGCCTTGGCGGAGATCTTGTAGGCGCCTACCTTGAGGACGGATTCAGTTTGGCCTTTGTCCTTGAGGATCTGTTGGATCACCTTTGTCTGGTCATCTGAGGACATTTTTGTAAAGTCCGAGCACTTCGTGTTTGCTCCTTGGTTCCCGGAGCATGCTGTCAGGGATATGGCCGTCAAAGCGACCGTTACTGCTCCAAGCACAATATTTTTCAGTCCCACGATGTTTCTCCTATTCATATCGTCGATCACCTTTTTCGGGATCGTGTCTTCTCGGAATTGTCAATGAGTCGTCGTGGCACACCAGCACCTGAAGGTGAGGGGCAGCCGCCCGCAGCGCTAGTTCGATGTCCTCGCGGAACCAAACAAGATTTTCCTTGGCCACAGCCAAGCCGTCGTTTTCGAGCCAACGCACGACGTCCAGGGTCACAATTGATCCGGATCCTTGGGGACTTGCAGCGACGGCGGTCTCAAGAAAACTAGACATGCGGGTGTTCAGGGAGTACCTCAAGCAGTTCGGGGTCTGTTCGACAAGGCGGATGTCGGTGCGTGACCCTCCACGACTGGACACGGCGGAAAACCACGCATCAATCGTCTCGATAGCAATTTCAGGCGGCAGACCGGACCGGTACTCGACTGTGTCCGAAAATATTTCCCTGGTTCGCTCGTATTCGGTCTTGAACACCCTTTTGCAGGTACCCGATGCTGCCGCAGCGTTGAACCTATTTGAGGTGCCCGTACGAAGGAGCGCGCCGGCGGCAATGCCCACCAGGACGATGGCAATGACAAACCCAAGCGCTTGGTTCACTGTTCCTCCAGGTTCGGCAGACTGTCGTAAATCTGAACCCAAGACCATCAGTTCCCCATAGGATGCACCATGCTAACCCTGCTTCCAGGCTCCGGCTGTCCTCCGATCGGCGGACAAATGCTGCTGCTGGACTGTGGGGTCGGGGGGTCGCTGAACCTGGCTTCGCGCTGTGGCTGGCAGCGTTACTTGCCTGGCACCGAATGTCGCTACCAGTTTCCCTTACCAAGGCCGACAGGGTCGAGCTCGAGAGGATCAAGATGCTGGCAGACCTCGGCGTGGTCCCGCCAAAAGGCAGTTTTGGCGTCCAGATTCCAGGAGACATCGAGATATTGGTGTCCACGGTGCAGGCGTCCGCAGGTGGAAGCTAGAGTGGGGGCCGCTGGAGTCAGAAAATCCGCGCCAGCACTGGAAAGCAAGGCAATAAACCCACTCCACCGGCGGTGGATTCGCCCTTGTTTCAGTGGGTCATTCAGGCGGAGCGGCATCGGCTGGATGCCTCGCCGAAGGAATCGACGAGGGCTTCCGCGCGCGCAATGCCACCCAGGAGCTACGAAGTGGCCGGTGCGCGGACGATGTACGGACACGTCACGAATGCATTAGCGCTGGCTATCTCCTCGCATCAGCAGCAGAATAGGGGGACGCAGCTGGGGCCGGCTCTATGGGATGTCGGGTTGCGCGCACGGTCTCGATCTTAGAAGACGTTTTTCTTTTGGAGGGAAGAAAATGACACTTCTGGAGGCCGTTTCAGCATGCCTTTCCAAATATGCAACCTTTTCCGGCCGCGCCAGGCGCTCAGAATACTGGAAGGCCAACCTTGCCTACGTCCTGGCACTCCTAGCCTGGGGCGTTTTGTACCGCCTTCTTACTTGGGACGTCATCAGCTTCCTGTTCTTACTCTTCCTGTTGGCGTGCATCATGCCGCTTTGGACGGTAACCGTCCGCCGTCTCCATGACATTGGAAAACCGGGCTCATGGCTGCTTATCAGGGCTCTGCCACTCGTGGGTGACATCGTGATTTTCGTCTTCTGTTGCACTGACAGTCAGCCATTCACGAATGCCTACGGCCCTTCACCGAAGGCTGTCACCGACGCGCCGCCGGGCTATGCGTCCGTGCCGCCAGTCCACCAAGACGATTCGACTCTTCCGTTTTTTCAAGCCCGACGGCAGGCGCTCATTGAACGAGTCGGTCGAGAACGTTACGACTCCGGTGAGCCGAAGCTTGAATCCAAAAAGGTCGATGATTACTTCGACTATGCCAATGGACTAAGGCCAGCGTCGCAACCAGCTCCAAGGCCGGCCCTCAGTATTTCCGGGATGAGCCGGCGGAGTTTCGCCTTAGTTGCGGGCGTAGCCGCGGTGGCGCTCATCATACTTTTCCTCGTCATAGGCGTCTCAGGCGCGGGGAAGACTCCGCCGCAAACCGCGGTCCAGGCGGGAGTCCCAGCCGCCCAGTCTGTGGAACCTCCGCTTTCGCAGACAATCCCCGCCCAGCAGGCCCCGGTTGAGGTTGCGGTGCCGCCGGCAGTAACGGCTACACCCCCGGTCGTTCAGCCCACCTCGCCCGCCCCGGTAGTTCACCCCGGCGATCTTGGCCTCACATCGCCCTTACGACCGGTTGACTGCGCGGGCAAGTTCATCGTGATTTATCACTCGTCCTTGGCCCCTGACAGTTACGCTGCGGACGTCCAGGCGAACTTGGTAAGTCACCCAGGATCCAAATACCTTCTAACGCTTGGCAGTTGCACCTCCTTCAACCGCGTGTCCGCGACGGGAACGATGATCTACGCGGTGTATGGGGGACCATTCGATACCCTGGGGCAGGCATGCGTGGCTGCCTCAAGGTACTCCGATGCCTATGTCAAGGTCTTGGACAACACGACGCCCCCGGACCAGTCCGTACGCCAGTGCTCATGAACGGCAGTCCGTCCGAGCCACGAAGGGACGATCCATCCCCGGCGGACAGCGTGGCCCTTGGCAGCCGGCTTATACGCTGCATGTGCCTGATCATGGTGGGCACAATGTCAGTGCTAACAGCATGCACCGCATCTCCTACGGAAAAACCTGTAAGCACCGGAACGGCAGCAACCCACTCCGAGGCTAAGGTGAGCTTTCCTGGAGGTTCCGGGCTTTCGGCTACGGCGACGAACCACCCCGAAACTCCGGACATGCAGGCCGCCGCCCCGCCTAAATCGTCACTGCATGAGGTCGTGGATCTCGAAATGAGTACCGGCACTTTCCCGTCGTCCGGGGCGGCGCTCACGTTCACACTTGACCAACCCGTGCCGAATGAGAAATCCGCGTTCATCGCCAATTGGGACGCCCGGAACCTTGATTGGGTTCCCATGGCCACCGATCTGTCCTCGGACCGAAAAACTGTCAGCGCCAAGCTCGCGCATTTCTCCACCTACGGGCTGTTCGACATCGTGAGCAACACCATCGGACAACTGGTCGGCGCTCGGACTACCCCGCCCGATTGCAAGAATCCACCGCCAACCTGGGACGACAAGAATGCCCCGCAGTTCTATGACAACATCAACGGGCCCGTACTCTGGTGCGCTACATCAGACCCGGCCAACCCGGACGACCTTGAAATCAAACTCAGGCTGAATCGTGGCGCAGCAGCTTCCATCACGACCGCCATCAAGCCTGTCTGGTCGGAAAGCGACCTATGGCAGGGGCTTACCCCTGAAACCTGGGCGACCATGGCACTCAGCGGACCGGAATCGTTGGCTCCTACTCCGAACACCTATTTCATCCAGCCAACCGGCGAGTACTCGTTCCGCTTCAACAAGTCGGACGTGCTCGACTTTTGGCACTCGAACAAAACCACACCGCTCATCGAGGTCGACACGACAGTTCCGGACGTCCTTGCCGGGCTTCTCTACGATCAGGTATCGGATACCGGAGTTCCGGCGCTCTCCCTCATAACGACGATGATGGCGGTGACCCAGTGCGAATCTGATGTCTACGCAGCCGGGGGAGATCTGACGCTCACTGTTACCTCCAAGAAGTCCGTCGTCGACAAACTCCCGGGGTTGATGAACACACTCGCCGGATGTCTATCGGGCCACAGCGATTCCATAGCACAGGAAGCCGCTAAGTACTGGGCAACTAGAAACCCGGCATCAACCATCACGCAGATCGAGAAGACAGCTCATCTGGTTTCAAAAAGCATCTTGGCTGGCGCACAGATCTACGCAACAGTCCAGGTGCTGGCACCGGTCGCCGACGCGCTCACCGATCTGCTCTTGGACCCCATCGCCAGGCAGTTCGTATTCCAACCGAGCGATCAAGCGCTCAAAGAATATCTTTCATCGACGACGGAGCTCTACACCGGAACCTTCCACACAGGATATTTGTTCCAGCCAGGGACACCCACGCTCTCCCCTCTGCGCGCGTCAATCAGCGTGCGATACCCTCACGGCTGGACACCGTCATTGGTGCGTTTTGGGCGCACAACAGACAACTCATTGACCTTTTTCAACCCTCAGGGTAAGGAAGAGGTTACGTTCGACTTCCGGTCTGACAGAGAAGGGGCCGCCGGCGCCGGTCCTGTTGAGTACCTGGAGAACACGCCGGTCACCATCCCCGGCATTACTCCGTCCGGACCCGGCATCCACACCGCGTTTGTTGCCGTGCTCTACAGCAACGGCACGAGCTGGGGACTGCCCACGGGCATGAACTATGGCGTCGATCTACTTCTTTCCGCAGTACGAGCCGATCTCCCCGCAAAAGGAGAGACAGGCATCGGCGGGACCCTGTTAAGTGCCACAAATGGCGTCTTCGTAGGTCTCTATTCGCAGCATGGATTTGCTACGGATCAGGAGGCCCGCGCCTTTGTCCACTCGGAGGAATACAGACAGATCAAATCGTTGCTGACTTCGGTCTCAATCAAGACATGGTCGGAGTAGGCGAGCACCATCCTCAACCTGAATGTGGCTGTCACGTCGTTGGCAGTCCATATTGTGGCTCGCCGACAGGTTTCATGCGTCAAGGGTTCGCGTGCCCGGGACAAACTCCGTCAGGGGCAAGTCTACGAGGCGGGGATTTCCTGAGCTGGAGGATGCAGATGGTCCAGACGGAGACGCCCTTTACAAGTCAGCAGAATCGGCCTCTTGTCTGAACTTCCGGCGATGCGCTGGGTGGGCTCGAAGTCGTTGCCTCGGCCACATTGGTGGCCTATTGAGTCAACCCCTTGCTCGGATTGCCACCGGATTCACGTCGGCGACGTCAACGAGTAACGCCGAGCCGAAGCCAGCTGCACTCCAAAGTTGTTGTCCCATCCGTCAACATTTACGAGTGACTGCTTCCTAGCAAACACACATTCGCCGTACTCCCGATTGTAAATGCGCGCCGAGTCAGATCATCGGTGGCAAAACCCTTCATGGTAATGCAACACTGGCGCCCAAAGGGAGCGGGTTTCTAATTGCCTCAGCAGATGTGAACATATTGCTATGCTGGTGAGCCGTAACGGGTACACGCCATGGTTGCACCACCCCCGAAGGGGTCACCAAGATCTGCACGGCGTGGGTAACGCGTCTACAGCATGAGCACTGCACTAAGAAGCGGCCAGGACTAAGTGATGGCCCGAGCCTACTGTCGTGCACCGACGATAGTGACGGCTGGGGTGGAAGATGCTGACTATATGCCGCGGATGAGAAGTGGCTCGATGCGCAGCGGTGGTTCGCCCGGGTACACGAGTACGCCGTTGCCCGCCTTGGACTGCTCACTGGCCAGCACATCGACACGTGTTACGCGCCCGTCGGGATGCTCTATTTCAGAAATGACCCGCTGATGCCAGTGCCCACAGAAGACGTGGCGCGGATAGAGCCGGTCCACCGTTTCGCGCAGAAGGATCCGGGTGCGGTCGGCTTGGGCGACGATCTCAGGGGACAGGTCCAGACCGGGCTTCATCGGCACACCTGCAGGGACATCGTGAGTGATGAGCACATCCAGATCACCGCCAGCGATCAGCCGCTCGGCCTGTGCGACGGTGGGCTCTTCATTGGCCCACCAATCCCTGCCCTCCCGGCGTCTGGCTTTGTCCACCGAAAACGCCCCGCCCAATCCACCCACCCGAAGACCGTCAATGACGGTCCGACCGCCCTTGGGCAGCACCTTGATATTGCTGCGCCAGGATATGAGGCCATCCTCCTGAACTTCGAGCAAATTTATCGAGGAGAGGTTGTCATGGTTTCCAGGGGAGACCAAAAGCGTCATTCCGCGTTCCAGTAGGAGCGCGTTCAGCCTTTTTTCGTACCGTCCGCGTTCCGCCCCTGGCCAATCGACCCCGAAGTCTCCGACATGAATGAGTGTGGTAACGCCCGCGTCCGCAGCGGCTCGGATTGCAGCTAGACCCATCCCCAGGTGGCGGTGCCAATCCCCGAAAACGGCGATGGGCAGCGAGCGGGTTTCCTCCGTCATGCTTCAGGCTTCAGCAGGGGTTCAATTCGCACGACCGGCGACGTCATTCTGACAGACGGTATGTGATCGTTGCGGATCTGCAGCCAGTAGCGGGCCGACGCGCCGACGGCGCAAGACTCGAGCATGAGCAGCTCTACGGTTTCTCCGTCGCGGCGCAACTGCGAAAAGCCAGCGTCCAGGAAATCGACGATCGGCGGCGTGGCAGCCATCTGCCGCTTCACGGTTCTGGCGGTCAGGTCGAGCTCGTACCGGCTCCCCGTAGCGGTGGTCACCAGATACCGACCCTTTTCATCGTTGCGGAGCTCCCGTCTCATGGGGCGAGTGTAGCCGTGGCCTCTGACCATTTTTCTGGTCTTCAGGGGCAGATGCTGATGGGGGTGCGGGTTAATACCGCGGTTCCAGGATGAAGCGGCTCCGGCCGGCGGGTCCGCTGCGGTAGTGGACCGAAGCAGACTCCACGTCTCTTTCTTTCGTCGACTCGGGGTGGATAGGTGGGTCGCCACGATGAACCAGAGACTTTTGCACGCAGGCCTTGTTGGCCCGGCTGCGGGTTACGTCGATGGGGTCGCCGGACCAAAGTGACCTCCAAAGTGACACTTCGGCGACATAGGCGCAAACAAAACCCCGCCTCTGCTAGCCGCTAGGCCAGTAAAGACTGGGTTTTTGTTGGTGCACCCCCCCCGGGACTCGAACCCGGAACCCATTGATACGAAGTGAAGTCGTGTCGCTCCTTTGACTGACGGACCGACAGTCGGGATTGGTGGCCCGCCAAATCCACGCTCAGAAGGGGGGGTGCGTTGGCCAGGATTTGCCCCGGACAGGCTCCACGCGAAGCCACGACGGGGACTGGCTTAGCTACTCGTTTGCTCCATACGCTCTCTCCATTGCAGCAGTCGTGTCGCGAAGTGCTTCCGGCATGAGGTGAGAGTAGCGATCCAAGGTGGTTGTGATGGATTCATGGCCCAAGTGGGCCTGCAGCTGGTAAATCCCGAGTCCAGCCTGCAGCAGCCAGGAAGCATTGGTATGCCGCAAGTCGTGTATGCGGACGCGCTTCTTTTTGAGCCCCTTGGCCTGCGCCTTGCTGATGGCCAGATCCCAAGCGTCCCACGCGCGATTGTGCGGCAGAGGTGTGCCCGCCGTGTTGACGAAAACGAAGGTGTCCCTCGAAGCGGCCTTGCGGAGCAGCGGCTGAAGGCTTTCGAACACGCTGTCGGTCAGCGCGATGGTTCTCTTCGACTTCTTCGTCTTTGGGGGTCCGATGACCGGTGCGTTGTCCTCGTCCCTCGTCCACGCACGGACCACCTTCACGATGTGCTGCCCGCTAGCGGTTGTCTGGAAGTCCCGTTCCTCCAAAGCTGTCGCTTCCGAGTACCGCATGCCGGTGTGGACCAGGAAAGTGAAGAACGACTCGTACGGCTCACAGAGCTCCGCTCGGATCCTTGTCCACTCGTCGCGGGTCAGGAAGGTAGCTGATTCCTCCGTCGCCAAACTCTTCGGCAAGGACATCCCCTCACAGGGGTTGTCTGAGCGGTGCTTCTCTCTGACCATGGTTTTGAACGACGCTGAAATCAGGCCGTGGACGTTCTTGATCGTCTTTGGCGCCAAGCCCTTGAGTTGCATGTCTTTCACCCACGCAACCACGTCTCTGTACTCGACTTTGGTGGCGTCCATCGTGCCGATTCCGTCAGCAATGTGGCAGCGAAGCATTCCGCGGTACCGTCGGATCGTATACCCACTGTGGGTAAGCAACGAGATGTGGTCCTCAATCATTCGGGACACTGTGTAGACACCCCGATAGTGAGCCCTGACGCTCTCAAGTGCGGAGTCGATGTTGTTGCCGTGCGCCTTGAGGACGGTGAGCAGCAACTTAGCGCTGTCCTTGGAGGGCATCTTCTGCGCCATGCGCTGTTTGGAGTCCGGATCGGTCCACCTCACGTAGTGGGTGACGGTTCCGTCCTTGCGTTTTCTATCTTCGATGTAAGCCACAAAAATCACTATGCGGGGCTCGAGCCGGCGGGTGTCGCTTTTCGGCACCCGCGTGGGCGAAACAGGAGTTCGCGTGGTCGAAAACAGAAAAAACCCCTAGAATCCTTGTATTCTAGGGGTTTTTCCTTGTGCGCGGAGGGGGACTTGAACCCCCACCCCCTTTCGAGGACTAGCACCTCAAGCTAGCGCGTCTGCCATTCCGCCACCCGCGCAGGTGGTGTTCGGAGCGTTCGTTCTGCGCCTCTCGGCGCTTCTCTTTCCTCCGAAGCAGCGAGAAAAACTCTAACACGGTTTCTGGGAAATAAAAAAACCGGAGCGCGAGACGGCGCCGTCAACGGCAATTGGGCCCTGCCAATCGGCGCCAAAACGCGGGAAAGCACGCGGCCAAACGGGCATGCGGTGGGTAGGCTGAGGGAAGCGCGCGGGGAGCGTCAGCACCATCTGCCTTCCCGCCGGAGTACGTCCATCCCAGCCAGCAAGGAGAGTTCCATGACTGATATCCGACCCGATGACGAAGTAGTCCGGATCTGCCAGGAACTCATCCGCATAGACACCTCGAACTTCGGCGACGATTCCGGTCCCGGGGAGCGCGCTGCAGCTGAATACACGGCGGCGTTGATTAATGAAGTGGGATTGGACGCGGAAATCTTCGAGTCGGCTCCAGGCCGGGCCAATGTGGTCACGCGCATGGCGGGCGAGGACCCCTCGGCCGGCGCCCTCGTGGTGCACGGCCACCTCGACGTCGTTCCGGCCCTCAAAGACCAGTGGACTGTTGACCCCTTCAGCGGCGAACTCAAGGACGGACTCATCTGGGGACGCGGCGCCGTGGACATGAAGGACATGGACGCCATGATCCTCTCGGTCATGCGTGACTTCGCCCGCACGGGACGCAAGCCCAAGCGCGACATCATCTTCGCGTTCTTCGCCGACGAGGAAGCCGGAGGCAACCACGGCGCGCGCTACGCCGTCGAGCACCGGAGGGAACTCTTCGACGGCGCCACGGAAGCGATCTCCGAAGTGGGTGGCTTCTCGGCCACCATCGGAGGCCAGCGCACTTACTTGCTCCAGACGGCGGAAAAGGGCCTTTCCTGGCTGCGCCTCGTGGCACACGGCAGGGCCGGGCACGGTTCGCAAATCAACACCGACAATGCGATCACCCGCCTGGCCGGGGCTGTCACCAGGATCGGCGAATACCGCTGGCCGATTGAGCTGACCCCCACCACCCGGCAGTTCCTCGAAGGCGTGACGGAACTGACCGGCGTCGAGTTCGATCCGGACAATCCCGAGACACTGCTCAAGGAACTCGGCACCGTAGCGAGCTTCGTCGGAGCTACCCTGCAAAACACCTCGAACCCCACCTTGTTGAGCTCCGGGTACAAGCACAACGTCATCCCTGAATCGGCGGAAGCGCTGGTGGACTGCCGCACGCTGCCCGGCCAGCAGGAGTTGGTCTTCGAAACCGTCAAAAAACTCGCTGGGGACGGGGTGGAGGTCAGCTACGTCAATAAGGACGTGTCCCTGGAAGTGCCGTTTGCAGGCAACCTGGTGGACGCCATGATCGACGCCCTGCATACGGAAGACCCCGGCGCCAAGGTCTTGCCTTACACCTTGTCCGGCGGCACCGACAACAAGTCGCTCAGCAAGATCGGCATCACAGGCTACGGATTCGCCCCGCTGATGCTTCCGGAAGAGCTCGACTTCACGGGCATGTTCCACGGGGTCGACGAACGGGTTCCGGCCGATTCGCTCAAGTTCGGATCCAGGGTGCTCAACACCCTGCTCAGTAACTACTAGGGAGAACCCCTTGATTCCCGAGGAGATCCTGCCGGACGAGCTGCTCGAGCGCATCCGGGCGCGGGCCGCAGGCTATGACCGGAACAACGTGTTCTTCCACGAGGACCTTGAGGAGCTCGCCGCGGCGGGATACCTGAAGATCTTCGTTCCGGAGTCCGACGGCGGACTGGGGCTCGGGCTCGAAGCCGCGGCAGGGCTTCAGCGCCGGCTTGCCACGGCTGCTCCGGCCACGGCATTGGCCGTCAACATGCACCTGGTCTGGACCGGCGTCGCGCACGTCCTGGCGGCCCGTGGCGACAGCTCCCTTGACTTTGTGCTGAAGGAGGCAGGACAGGGCGAGGTCTTTGCGTTCGGGATATCCGAACCGGGGAACGACTCCATGCTCTTTGATTCAGGCACGACGGCGGAACCGCAGCCGGATGGCGGGTACAGCTTCACCGGGCGGAAGATCTTCACGAGCCTGTCGCCGGTGTGGACCCGCCTCGGCATCTTCGGCAAGGACAGCGGCGCACGGGAGGGGAGCGGTGAGCTGGTATTCGGCTTCCTCCACCGGGACGCGCCAGGCCACGAGACACTGGATGACTGGGACACCCTGGGCATGCGGGCGAGCCAATCGAACACCACGCTTCTCCACGGTGCCGTGGTGCGGCCGGAGCGGATCTTCCGGAAACTGCCTGTGGGACCCAATCAGGATCCGTTGATCTTCGCGATCTTCGCGTGCTTCGAAACACTACTTGCCGCGGTCTATACGGGCATTGCGGAGCGGGCATTCACCCTGGCGGTCGAAGCCGTCACGCGCCGGACCTCGGCCAAGTACGGCGGCCGAAGCTTCTCGCAGGACCCGGACATCCGCTGGAAGATCGCCGACGCCGCCATGGCCATGGATTCCATCCAGCCCCAGTTGGCGTCGGTGGCCCGTGACGTGGATGCCGTGGTTGATCACGGGGCGCAGTGGTTTCCAAAGTTCGTGGGCCTCAAGGTGCGGGCCACGGAGAACGCCCGGAGCATGGTTGATGTGGCCATCCGGGTTGCCGGAGGCTCAAGCTACTTCCGCGGCTCGGAACTCGAACGGCTGTATCGCGATGTGCTGGCCGGGATCTTCCATCCGTCCAACGATGAATCAGCGCACGCCACGGTAGCCAACGCGTGGCTGGGCCCGCTCGAAAGCTGAAACGCTCGGAAGCTGGAGCGGGGGACCCTGGAATAACGGCCGTGCTGTTATACGGTGCGCTGCACGTTGAGTACCTTGCGGCGCAGCCAGAACCGGCGACCGCCGCCGATATAGAGGATGCTCCGCTCCAGTTCCCACTTGCCGTATTCGGAGTGCTCCACGAGCCGACGTCGCGCCTCGGGCAAGGAATCGTCAGGGCTGACGGTCAGCACGAGATACTCGTACTGCCTTGCGTAGTCCCGCTGACGCTCCACTGAACTGCTCAGAAATTGTTCTCTCATCCCTCTCCATTTTCGTCTTTTTCGGGCTAACGTGAAGTCATGAGCATCGATCCGCGTGTCGCGCTTCAGTCATTGACAGCCGCCTTGGAAGAGCACCTGATTGCCGCTTCCGCCCGCCGGGGCGAAGGAGATCCCACCGTGGAGGCAGCGTTTTTTGCCGTCGCAGATGCCTTTGAGGTATATGAGGACTCACTATACGAGGCCTACTCGGAAGTCACACCACTTCAGGTGTTCGACGACGATGAAGAGGATGACGACGAGGAGAATAATGAACTCCTCGATGAAGACGAGCTGGAGATCCTTGATCAGTGATGCAGGCCCAGTAATGCAGGCCAGCAATGGGGGGGGCCGGCAGCGCCGGAGTAACAGCTAGGTCAGGCCGCTGAAACGTCCTCCAGTGCCCGGGAAATCTCAGCGGGAAGGGGCGCCAGCTGTGCGTCGAGCAGTTCCTTGAGCTGGACCGCATTGCGTGCTCCGACCACGGCCGTGGATACGCCTGGGCGGGAGAGCAACCAGCTCAGCGAGACGTCGACGGCGGACCGTCCCAGGCCACGAGCGGCCATGGCCACCGCTTCGACGATCCGTGCCCCCCGGGCGTCGAGGTACTTTTCGACGTAGCCGCTGAGACGGCCTTCAGCCGCACGTGATTCAGACGGAATCTGCCCACGGTACTTGCCGCTGAGCACCCCGCGGCCGAGGGGGCCCCACGCCATGAGTCCGAGTCCTGCGTCTTCGACGGCGGGCACCAGCTCGTCTTCGGGCTTCCTGTGCAGGAGCGAGTATTCGGATTGGTTGGCCACCACGGTGAACCCTGCGACAGCCGCGGCCTTGGCGGTCTGCCAGCCGTTGTAGTTGGAGATGCCGACGTACCGTGCGCGTCCCGACCGCAGCGCGAGGTCAAGGGCGGAGAGCGTTTCGTCCAGCGGGACGTTGCCGTCCCAGGCCTGCGCGAACCAAATATCGACGTAGTCAGTCCGCAAACGCGCAAGGCTCGCGTCGAGGGCGGACAGCATGGATCCGCGGGAGGCGTCCACGCTGCGCCGGCTGTCCGACGTCGAGATCCCCGCTTTCGTGGAGAGGACAACCTCCGATCGCGACACGACGTCCCCCAGCATGGAGCCCAGGAGTGCTTCGGCTTGTCCGCCTGCGTAGGAGGCCGCGGTATCGATCATGGTGCCGCCCGCGGCGATGAACGTATGGAGCAACTCCCGTGCATCCTGCTCGTCCGTTTCTTCCGCCCAGGACATGGTGCCCAGGGAAAGGGTGGACACCCGAAACCCGCTGTTGCCGACGTAACGCTGCTGCATAGCTGATAGCTTACGGGGAGTTCGCCTAGATCATGACGTAGGGTCTATTCACGTGAACTGGATAGAAGCAGCCTTCCTTGGCCTCGTGCAGGGCCTGACAGAATTCCTACCGATTTCTTCAAGCGCGCACCTGCGAATTGTCGGCTCGTTCCTGCCCAATGCGGCGGATCCCGGGGCTGCTTTCACGGCCATCACGCAACTGGGCACCGAGACAGCCGTCATCGTCTTCTTTTGGCGCGACATCGTCAGGATTGTCCGTGCCTGGTTCGGATCGCTGCGCGGCAAGGTCTCCAGGGATGATCCCGACGCGCGGATGGGGTGGCTGGTGATCCTCGGCAGCCTTCCGATCATCGTTCTCGGCCTGCTGTTCCAGGACCAGATCGAATCCGTCCTGCGTAGCTTGTGGATCGTGGCCACCATGCTGATCGTCTTCGGCATGATCCTTGCGGTAGCCGACGCCGTGGGCCGGCAGGAACGCGAGCTGAGCCAATTGACCTTCAAGCACGGCATCCTTTACGGCTTGGCTCAGGCCATGGCGCTCATCCCGGGCGTCTCCCGCTCCGGGGGAACCATCACCGCCGGCCTGTTGATGGGGTACACCCGGGAGGCGGCTGCACGCTATTCGTTCCTGCTGGCCATACCCGCGGTCTTCGGCAGCGGCCTCTACCAGCTATACAAGGTGGTGTCGAAGGAAGGAATCACCGGGCCTTTCGGCTTGCCGGAAACAGCCTTGGCCACGGTCATCGCCTTTGTTGTGGGCTTCATCATCATCGGCTGGTTCCTCAAATTCATCTCCACCCACAGCTACCGCGTCTTCGTGTGGTACCGCATTCTCCTGGGACTCGCCCTCTATGTACTGCTCGGTTTCAATGTCATCAGCGCCTAGCACTATGGTTGAGGCTGTGAAATCGTGGATCTCCCGCCCTGTGCCTGAACTACCCGGCAGCATGCCCCCTTTGAGGCTGTTCGATACCGCCCTCAGGGCCGTGGTGGAGGTCGAGCCACGCGCGGAGCAATCCATGTACGTGTGCGGCATCACCCCCTACGACGCCACCCACATGGGACACGCGGCCAGCTATGTCGCCTTCGACCTGCTCAACCGGGCATGGCGGGACAGCGGCCAGCGGGTCGCGTACGTCCAGAACGTCACCGACGTCGACGACCCCCTGCTTGAGCGCGCCACCGCCACCGGCGTCGATTGGCGCGAGCTGGCGGCGAGCCAGATCGAGCTTTTCCACACCGACATGGACGCCCTCAACGTGCTGGCCCCGAACCATTACATCGGCGCCGTCGAGGCGATCCCGATGATTGTCCCGGCCATTGAG
The DNA here is from genome assembly GCF_002009585.1 of Arthrobacter sp. SRS-W-1-2016. Lineage (NCBI taxonomy): Bacteria > Bacillati > Actinomycetota > Actinomycetes > Micrococcales > Micrococcaceae > Arthrobacter > Arthrobacter sp. SRS-W-1-2016. The sequence goes on from NZ_MTPV01000076.1 coordinate 29,080, forward strand.
AAACTGATCGCGGACAAACTCGCCTACCGCGTGCACGGTACCGGCGGCGAGCCCGACGGCGACGTGTATTACGACGTCGAGGCAGCCGGCAAAGCGTCGGATAGCCCGGACGCGTGGACGCTCGGGGACATCTCCGGGCTCGGTGAAGTGGAAATGCTGGAGCTTTTCGCCGAACGCGGCGGCGATCCGGGCCGTTCCGGGAAGCGGAATCCCCTTGATCCTTTGCTGTGGCGCGTTGCCCGCGACGGCGAGCCGCACTGGCCCGGCGCAAGCCTCGGTGACGGACGTCCGGGCTGGCACATTGAATGCACCGTCATCGCCCAGAAGTACCTGCCGGCTCCCTTCACCGTGCAGGGCGGAGGATCGGACCTCGTCTTCCCGCACCACGAGATGGGTGCCGGACACGCGTATTCGCTCAGCGGCGTTCCCTTGGCGCACCACTATGCCCACGCCGGAATGGTGGGCCTCGACGGCGAAAAGATGAGCAAGTCCAAGGGCAACCTGGTCCTCGTGTCCAAGCTTCGCGCCGCAGGCGAAGAACCTGCCGCAATCCGTTTGGCGATCCTGGCCCACCACTACCGCTCGGATTGGTCCTGGACCGATGAAGGCTTCGCAGAAGCCAAGGAACGGCTCAACACGTGGCGGGCGGCCCGGGACATCGCTCCCGAGGGGACGGCGGCGCAACTGCTCACTCGGATGCGTGCCGAACTCGCCAACGACCTCAACGCTCCCGGCGCGGTTGCTGCCGTCGATGCCTGGGCCGCTGCGGCCCTCAGCAACCCGTCGAACGCGAATCCGGGCGCCTTCGATTCCGCACTCGTGAGCGACGCGATCAACGGATTGCTTGGCGTCGAGCTCTAGTATCCAAACAACGCGGGTATCCAAACAACGCGGGTATCCAAACAACGCGGGGTCACTTACGGCCCATAATGTCGCCTTGGACGGGCCGTAAGTGACCCCGCGTTGGCTTAGATGCGCACCGCACCCCCGGAGACAGCCCGTCAGGGCTTGTCCTTGCCCCTGCGCTTCAGGTAGCGCTCGAATTCGCGCGCGATGGATTCGCCACTGGCCTCCGGGAGGTCGGCCGTGTCCTTGGCCTCTTCGAGCTGCCGCACATAGGCGGCGATTTCCGGGTCTTCCGTGGCAAGTTCGTCCACGCCGCGCTCCCACGCCTCGGATTCCTCGTTGAGGGCATGGGTGTCCAAGGGCACCTGGAGCAGATCCTCGATCCGGTTCAAGATGGCCAGTTGCGCTTTGGGGGACGGTGGCTGGGCGACATAGTGCGGCACGGCTGCCCACAATGACACCGTGGGCAACCCCGCAAGCAGCGCGAACTCCGCCAGCACACCCACAATGCCTACCGGCCCCTCGTACTGCGACGCCTCCAGGTTCAAGCGCTGCCGCAGTCCGCTGTCGTCCGAGGTAGTGCTGACGGGGATCGGCCGGCTGTGCGGCACGTCGGCCAGAAGCGCGCCGATCAGCACCACGTAGTCAACCTTGAGCGTCTCGGCGTGGACCAGAAGCTCGGCCGTGTAGGCGCGCCAGCGATAGGACGGCTCGGTGCCGAGCACGAACACCACGTCGACGTTGCTGTCCGGGACGCTCGCCTTGTAAAGGCGCGTGGAAGGCCATTTCACTTTGCGGGTTCCGGCGGCCGTGCGTCGAACGGTCGGCCTGGTGAACTGGAAGTCGTAGTAGTCGTCGGCATCAACGGATGCCACTTTCTTTCCTTGCCACAACTTGTTCAAGTAGTGGAGGGAATCGCTGGCCGCCTCGCCGGCGTCGTTCCAACCTTCGAAAGCCGCGAGCATCACGGTGATGCGCTGGCCTTCGGCTACAGGCTGGAGAAGGCGCTCAGGCTCGGGTGTTGTGGCCTGTCCGTCAGGGGCTCCGTCCAAACTGTTCATTCACTCACCCTACGTCCAACACCGCCACCCACGCATGGCGTGAAGTGACCGGCGTGGCCACACTTCGCCCCCGGCGTAGAACGGCAATTGCCTTCCGTCCTTCCACGTAGACTTTAGGCATGCTTGCTTCAGCCACCCAGCCCTTTGTAAAAGCCGAGCTCAAAGCCGCACTATGGGACATGGATGGCACCTTGGTGGACACCGAGCCATACTGGATTGCCGCGGAACGCGCCCTCGTGGAGTCCCATGGTGGCGCCTGGAGCCATGAACAAGCCATGCAGCTCGTAGGGCAGTCGCTGATGCATTCGGCCGGCATCCTCCAAATGGCTGGGGTGAACCTGGAAAAGCGCGAGATCGTCGACTCCTTGAGCGCCCGGGTCATCGACCGTCTCCGCGTCGAGGTGCCGTGGCGGCCCGGCGCCAAGGAATTGCTTGACGAGCTGTATCAATCAGGCGTCCGCTGCGCACTCGTGACCATGTCGGAAGGCCCCATGGCGCGGGAGGTCGTGGCCAACCTCTCCAAGCCCTACTTCGAGTTCCTCATCACGGGAGACACCGTGAGCCAAGGAAAACCCCACCCGGAGGCTTACCTTGCCGCCGTCGAGCGTCTCCAGGACACAGACCCCGGGCTGACCGCAGACCATTGCGTCGCACTCGAGGACTCGGTCCCGGGAGTTGCGTCCGCGGTTGCCTCAGGCGTGGTGACGGTGGGGATCCCGCACCAGATGCCGCTGCCGGAGGACCCCCGCCGGGCAACCTGGGACACCCTTCAGGGCAGGAAGGTCGCCGATCTTGAAGCGCTTGTTGCCGCCAGGGCCTCCGCGAATGCGCCGGCCGGGACTCTCCTTGGACGGGCGAACTAAGTGAGCACTCCCCGGAATGGTGGCCATAGCACGCGTCGCGGCAGTAAAGACGGGATTCCCCTCGGCCGGATAGCGGGAATCCCCGTATACCTCGCTTACTCCTGGTTCATCATCGCGGCGTTCACGGTGATCGTCTACGGTCCAGCTCTGCTCATCCGGGAGCACTCGCTTGGGATCGCCGCGTACTTCGTTGCCTTCGCCTACGCGGTGCTCCTTGCCCTTTCCGTACTGGTCCACGAGCTCGCCCATGCCCTGAGTGCCAAGGCGTTCAACTGGCCCACGGAGAAGATCGTGCTGAATCTCTGGGGCGGCCACACACAGTTCGAGAGCTTCATTGCGTCCCCCGGCCGCTCAGTGGTGGTTGCCTTGGCAGGACCCGCAGCCAACTTTGTCCTCGCGGGCGGGGCCTGGCTGGTGCTTCAGACCGGTATCTTCACCGGTGCGGGGGACACCCTGACAAATATCTTCATGTGGGCCAATTTCCTCATCGGCATCTTCAATGTCCTCCCGGGCCTGCCCTTGGACGGGGGCCGCTTGGTGGAGTCCGCGGTATGGAAAGCCACAGGCAGCCAGGAAAAGGGGACAGTGGCTGCGGGCTGGGCGGGACGGATCATCGTGATCGTCCTGGTGGTGTGGATCGTCGTACTGCCTGTGCTGAGCGGAAATACCCCGGATCTCAGCTACATGCTCGTCACCCTCCTGGTCTGCAGCTTCCTGTGGATGGGAGCCTCGGGCGCCATTCAGCAAGCCACGCTCCGCGGCCGCCTTCCCTTGGTGAGCGCCGCGGCCTTGGCCGAACCCGCCGTCGGGATTCCGAACTCGGCCACCGTCGCCGACGTCCTGCGGGTGGCACCTTACGGCACTCCCGCCGTCGTGATCTGCGGACCCGACGGCCGGCCACAGGGCCTTGTCGATCCGCATGCCACCGCAGCCGTGCCGCCCTCCCAGGTTTACACAACGTTGGTGACGGCGGTTTCGACCCCGCTCGCCGAGGGCGCCTACGTCCCGTGGAGTTCCAGCGGCCAGGAACTGATCCAGTATCTGGCGCAGCTCAGCGGCACTGAATACGCCGTCGTAGACGAAGTCGGTACGGTCATGGGCCTGCTGCGGCAGCAGGCCGTAGTGACAGCCATTACAGGTAAAGTAGCCCGACGGAGCGGACGCCCGTAGGACCTTCCCGGTAGAGTTACCTGCCGGCCGTGAATTAACCCGGCCGCGCATCACTAAGCAGTAACTGTGGCAACAAAAGACGGCCCAGCCGTACAGGAGCGAGGAAATCCCCATGAGCAGCGAAACCGCCGCCAACTTCACGGCCGCCGACACCGCCATCCAGCCGACGGGTGCGGCACGGCGCCGAGGGCCGTTCCGCGTGGGCGAGCGGGTTCAACTCACGGACGAGCGCGGCCGGATGAACACCATCACCTTGGAGGAAGGCGGGGCCTTCCACACGCACCGCGGCTTCCTCAACCATGACGAAATCATCGGCCAGGTTGATGGCTCCGTAGTCGCCAACAACATCGGCCAGCAGTACCAGACGCTCCGGCCGCTGCTCTCGGACTTCGTGTTGTCCATGCCCCGCGGTGCAGCAGTGGTCTACCCCAAGGATGCCGGGCAGATCGTCACGATGGCCGATATCTTCCCGGGTGCACGGGTTGTGGAAGCCGGCGTTGGTTCGGGCGCCCTTTCGATCTCCCTGCTCCGCGCAGTGGGGGACAACGGTTACCTGCACTCTTTCGAACGTCGCGAAGAGTTCGCGGACATCGCCCGCGGCAACGTGGAAACAATTTTCGGCGGTCCGCACCCCGCCTGGAAGATCTCGCTGGGCGACTTCCAGGAGGAAGTGGTCCGCAGTGAAGAGCCCGGATCCGTGGACCGCGTGGTGCTGGACATGCTCGCTCCTTGGGAATGCCTCGACGCCGTAGCTACCGTCCTGGCCCCCGGCGGCGTGTGGATCAACTATGTGGCCACGGTGACCCAGCTTTCCCGCACTGCCGAAGCCATCCGCGCCGACGGCCGGTTCACGGAACCGGACGCCTGGGAGTCCATGGTCCGTGGCTGGCACCTTGAGGGCCTCGCTGTCCGCCCCGACCACCGCATGGTGGCCCACACCGGCTTCCTTTTGGTGACCCGCCGGCTCGCCGACGGCGTGACCGGAATCTCCGTCAAACGGCGTCCGTCCAAGACCGAGTTCAGCGAAGAGGACTTGAACGCGTGGACACCGGGCGCCGTAGGGGAGCGCGCGGTTTCCGACAAGAAACTGCGTCGGGCGGCACGCGATGCGATTGCCGGCACCCACGTCAAGGACGACCCCACGCCTGCTCCCTGAGGAAACATCACAAACTGGTCCGCATTCCGGATGTCACAGGTTTCCCGACGCTTTTGAGGGCTAAGGTCTATTTATAGAAAGCGGGAAGGAGCTGATGCTTCGTGGATACGTCGAACAATGACTTCGGGCGAACAACGCCGGAGGAGCCAGCAAACAAGGCTGTGACTGAGGGAAAAGCGGGACACGGGGGTGGAGCAATCCAGCCGGTGGACGACTCTGCGGAACTCACCGTCGCGGAACGCCAGATCAACATCCTTCGAGACAAGCTGCGCCACATCGACCGTCAGCTTGCCGCCGCCACGCAGAACAACACCAAGCTTGTGACCATGCTGGAAACGGCGAAGGCCGAAATCCTGCGGCTCAAAGGAGCCCTCGAGCAGGACGGTCAACCGCCGTACAGCTTCGGGACGATCCTGCAGATCAATCCGAGGCGCCAGCCAACGGCAGGCAGCACGGGCCAGGCGGCCACTGAGGAGTCGGTGGACATCTTCAACGCCGGCCGCAAGATGCGCGTGGGCGTCAGCCCGCTCGTGAACATCAACCAGCTGGCCGTCGGACAGGAAGTCCTCCTCAATGAGGCCCTGCTCGTGGTGACCGGACTGGGCTACGAACGGGCAGGCGAACTGGTCACGCTCAAGGAGATGCTCGGCACGGACCGCGCCTTGGTAGTGGGCAGGGCCGATGAAGAGCGCGTGGTGAGGCTCTCGGGTGCCTTGCAGAAAGTGCACCTGCGGGTCGGTGACGCCCTGTCCCTCGATTCCCGCACCGGCTACGCCTTGGAGAAGGTTCCCCGGGCAGAAGTCGAAAACCTCGTCCTCGAGGAAGTCCCGGATATCACCTACGAGGACATCGGCGGCCTGGGCCCGCAAATCGAACAGATCCGCGACGCGGTGGAACTCCCGTTCCTGCACCCGGACCTGTACCGCGAACACGGGCTCAAGGCACCCAAGGGCATCCTCCTGTACGGGCCTCCGGGCTGCGGCAAGACGCTGATCGCCAAAGCCGTTGCCAACTCGCTGGCCGCCCGCGCCTCCGAACGCGCCGGCAACGTGGACCTGAAGAGCTACTTCCTGAACATCAAGGGACCTGAACTCCTTGACAAGTACGTTGGCGAAACAGAGCGGCACATCCGCCTGATCTTCGCCCGCGCCCGGGAGAAGGCTTCGGATGGCAGCCCCGTGGTGGTGTTCTTCGACGAGATGGACTCGCTGTTCCGCACCCGCGGCACCGGTGTCTCTTCCGACGTCGAAACAACCATCGTTCCGCAGCTCCTGAGCGAGATCGACGGCGTCGAACGGCTGGACAACGTGATCGTGATCGGCGCTTCGAACCGCGAAGACATGATCGACCCGGCTATTCTGCGGCCCGGCCGCCTGGATGTGAAGGTCAAGATCCAACGGCCGGACGCCGAAGCGGCCGCCGATATTTTCGCCAAGTACATCACCACCGACCTTCCTTTCCACGCGACGGATCTGGCAGAGCATGGCGGCGACGTCCAGGCCACGGTCGACGCCATCATCCAACGCACCGTTGAAGCGATGTATTCGACGGAGAAATCCAACGAGTACCTCGAAGTCACGTACGCCAACGGCGATACCGAGATGCTCTACTTCAAGGACTTCAACTCCGGTGCCGTGGTCCAGAACGTTGTGGACCGGGCCAAGAAGTACGCCATCAAGGACCTCCTGCTGACCCAGCAGAAAGGCCTGCGGATCGACCACTTCCTGCGCGCCGTCGTCGACGAATTCCGCGAGCACGAGGACATGCCCAACACCACCAACCCGGATGACTGGGCACGCATCTCAGGCAAGAAGGGCGAACGCATCACCTACATCCGCACCATCGTCCAGGGCAAGGCCGGCCAGGAGCCCGGGAAGTCGATCGAAACGACTCCCAACACCGGCCAGTACCTGTGACGGCCCGGCCGGAAGGCCTGCCCTCGGACAGGCTTCCCGTCGGCGGGGCCATGCGGGTCATGGGATCGGAAACCGAATACGGCATCCATTCGCCCTCCGCGCCTGGGGCGAACGCCACGATGATGTCCGCGCGGATCATCCAGGCCTACGCCAACCTGACGCGGCAGCGGGCGGCCGGGGGCGCGGAGACCCGTTGGGACTATACGGACGAAGAACCCCTGCATGACGCGCGCGGTTGGACACTCGAGCGGAGTGCCGCCGATCCCAGCCAGCTGACTGACAGGCCCCCGGTGCTCGACGCCGAGGCCGTCGCGCTGGCGTACGGACGCCAGGAACTGGAAGCCGACGGCGGCGACGAGTCCGGATCGCTGCTCATGAACATGGTGCTCGGCAATGGGGCCCGACTGTACGTGGACCATGCCCATCCTGAATATTCCAGTCCCGAGGTCACGAATCCCCGTGACGCCGTGGCCTGGGACGCGGCCGGCGACCTCGTCGCCTTGGCCACCGTTCGGAAGGTGGCCGCCGATCCCGACCTGCCGCCCATCAACCTGTACAAGAACAACACCGACAACAAATCGGTGTCCTATGGGTCCCACGAGAACTACCTCATGCCGCGCTCGGTGCCTTTCGGGGACATCGTCCGGGGCCTGACGCCGTTCTTTGTCACCCGCCAGGTCATCTGCGGAGCCGGTCGACTCGGCAAGGGCCAGGACGGTTCAACTGCCGGATTCCAGATCAGCCAGCGGGCGGACTTCTTCGAAGCCGAGGTGGGACTGGAAACCACCATCAGGCGTCCGATCATCAATACCCGGGATGAACCGCACGCCACCGCGGACAAGTACCGGCGCCTGCATGTCATCATCGGCGACGCCAACCTGAGCCAAGTGTCGAACTACTTGAAGTTCGGCACCACGGCTTTGGTCCTGAGCCTTATCGAAGCCGGCCAGGCTCCGAAGATCGAAGTACATGAGCCCGTGGCGGGCCTGCAGGCCATCAGCCATGACACCTCCCTGACCGCCACCGTCAGGCTTCTTGACGGACGGCGGGTCACCGCGCTTGATATCCAGTGGATGTACTACGAGGCAGCGGCCAAACTTGGCCAGGAGACCGGGGTTTCCGATTCCTTCAGTGGAGACGGCCATACCCGTGACGTCCTGGAGCGGTGGGAGTCGACGCTGGGGCTCTTGGGGAGCAACCCCGCGAGTGCCGCGTCTTCCGTCGAATGGCTGGCCAAGATGTCCCTGCTCGATGGCTACCGGAACCGTGACGGCTTGGAATGGAACGACGCCCGCCTGGGGCTTGTCGATTTGCAATGGTCCGACGTGAGGCCGGAGAAAGGCCTGTATTACAGGATGCTTTCCCGCGACCGCATGGAGACGATCGTCGACGACGCCACGATCAGCCGCGCCGTCGTCGAACCGCCATCGGACACCCGGGCGTATTTCCGCGGGAAGTGTGTTTCCAGCTTCGGCAAGGACGTGGTCGGCGCCAGCTGGGATTCAGTCATCTTCGACGTTCCCGGCATCGGGAAACTGCAGCGGGTACCCACCAGGGAACCCCTCCGCGGCACCGAAGCACTCACGGGTCAGTTGTTTCGGAAGCATGCCACAGCCGGTGCATTCCTCCGTGAATTGCTCGGCCTGGACCCGGCCCCGCCCGCCTGAACGGGCGGCTGAGGAACGGCCGCCAAACGGGCCCGACAAAACCGCAGCGTCACGGCCCGCCCCGTGGCAGTATGGCATTACAGGAAGTCCCCGTTGCCGGGGATGGACAGAATGGAGAAGGAAATGGCAGCTCAGGAGCAGCAGCAACCGCAGTCGCGGGACGTCGAGACAGAGGCCGACGCCCCCGAGGCACCGCCCGCAGCGCCAGAGGCACAGGCCTCGGTCGCCACGCAGGGCGTTGACGATCTCCTCGACGAAATCGACGGTGTACTTGAGTCGAACGCCGAGGAATTCGTGCGGGCATTTGTGCAAAAGGGCGGTCAATAGCCAGCCGCCAGCCAAGCCAAGGGCCCGGCCGGCGCGAGGCCGCCGGGCATCGGATGTCAGAGTCGAAGGAGCGCAGCAATGCAGGATCCATCAGCCGGCCACCTGGCCACCCAAGCAACGTCTTCGTTCATAGAGCATCTGCAACGCTCCAGGCCTGAACTCCTTCCCTTCAACCAAGCGCTGCCTGCGGGACAAATTCCGCCGGTGCCCCATGCCACGACAATCGTCGCCCTGAGTTACCCAGGCGGCGTCCTGATGGCGGGGGACAGGCGTGCCACCATGGGCAACGTGATCGCCAGCAGGCACATCGAGAAGGTCTTCCCGGCCGACGAATATTCCGTCCTGGGAATTGCCGGGACAGCAGGCCTGGCTATCGACATCACACGGTTGTTCCAGGTTGAACTGGAACACTACGAAAAGATCGAGGGCACACTGCTGAGTCTGGACGGCAAAGCCAACCGGCTTGGAGCCATGATCCGTGGAAACCTGCCGATGGCGATGCAGGGCCTTGCGGTGATCCCGCTCTTCGCTGGGTTCGACCAGTCGGCCGGCGTGGGACGGCTTTTCTCGTACGACGTCACCGGCGGACGATACGAGGAATTGGAGCACCATTCGGTCGGATCCGGTTCCGTCTTCGCGCGTGGCGCCTTGAAGAAGCTGTGGCGGCCGAACCTCACTGAGGACGAGGCTGTCGCCGTCGCCGTCGAAGCACTCTACGACGCAGCCGACGACGACTCCGCCACCGGCGGTCCGGACCCCGTCCGGCAGCTCTGGCCGGTGGTGTATACCGTCAACCGCGCCGGCGCCCGCCGCGTGCCGGAACGGGAATTGGCGGCGATCGCAGGATCCATTGTTGAATCGCGCGCAGTTGCCGGACGGGAGGCCTGAGATGACCCAGCAGTTCTATGTTTCGCCCGAGCAACTGATGAAGGACCGCGCGGATTTCGCGCGGAAGGGCATCGCCCGCGGCCGTTCCGTCGTCGTGATCAGTTGTGCTGACGGCATCGCGTTGGTGGCGGAGAACCCTTCGCCGTCGCTCCATAAGATCGGTGAGATCTACGACAAGATCGCGTTCGCCGCCGTGGGCAAGTACAACGAGTTTGAGAGTCTTCGCCAAGCAGGCGTCCGCTACGCCGACGTCCGCGGCTATTCGTACGATCGCGAGGACGTCACGGCCCGCGGCCTGGCCAGCGTCTACGCGCAGAGCCTGGGCGCAGTCTTCACCGCGGAACAAAAGCCCTTCGAGGTGGAGCTCGCAGTCGCAGAGGTCGGGCATACGCAAGCCGGGGACCACCTTTATCGGCTGACTTTCGACGGTTCGATCGCCGATGAGAACGGTTTTGTGGTGATGGGCGGCTTGGCCGAGCAAGTAGCCGAGACCGTGGCCGGCGGTTGGAAGGCCGACCTCAACCTGGCCGGCGCACTCCGCCTGGCGGTCAAGGCGCTGGCCACGGACAAGGAAGTCGACGCACTGCCCGGCACCGCCGTCGAGGCCGCAGTCCTTGACCGGAGTCCGGAAAGCGGACGCGGTTCCCGGCGGGCCTTCCGGCGGCTCCGGGCGGACGAAATCACGCAGCTGCTGGCAGGGGAGGCCTGAGATGGATAAAAGAATATTCGGGATTGAAACCGAGTTCGGCATTTCGTATTCGAGCCCGGACTCGCGGCCATTGGCTCCCGAGGAAGTCGCCAGGTACCTCTTTCGGAAGGTCGTGAGCTGGGGACGTTCCTCCAACGTCTTCCTGACCAATGGCTCGCGCCTGTACCTGGATGTCGGTTCGCACCCGGAGTACGCCACTGCGGAATGCGACGACCTCGCGCAATTGATTGCCCACGACCGGGCCGGGGAACTCATTCTCGACGACCTCGTCGATGAAGCGCAGGCGCGGCTTGCGGCGGAGGGATTCAACGGAACGGTCTACCTGTTCAAGAACAACACCGATTCCGCCGGCAATTCCTACGGCAGCCATGAAAACTACCTGATTCCGCGGCGCGGCGAGTTCTCGCGGCTCGCCGAGATCCTCATTCCCTTCCTCGTGACGCGGCAGCTGATCGCCGGCGCGGGCAAGGTGCTCAAGACGCCCCATGGGGCCACGTTCGCGTTCTCCCAACGTGCCGACCACATTTGGGAAGGCGTGTCCTCCGCGACGACGAGGTCCCGCCCGATCATCAACACCCGTGACGAGCCGCACGCCGACGCCGAGTTCTTCCGCCGTCTGCATGTGATCGTCGGCGATTCCAATATGTCCGAAACCACCGCCCTGTTGAAAGTGGGAACGGTGGATCTGCTCCTGCGCATGATTGAGGCCGGAGTGATCATGCGGGACATGCGCATGGAGAACCCGATCCGCAGCATCCGGGAAATCTCGCACGATCTGAGCGGTAAGGCCTTGGTGCGCCTGGCCAACGGCCGGCAACTGACGGCCCTGGACATCCAGCGCGAGTACCTCGCAAAGGTCACCGCCTTCGTGGCATCAAATGGAGCCCACAATCCGCACGTGCCGCTCATCCTGGATCTTTGGGAGCGGACGCTCGACGCGATCGACAGCGGCGACACCAGCGGAATAGATACGGAAGTTGACTGGGCCATCAAGAAGAAGCTGATGGATGGCTACATGCGCCGCCATGGAATCGGCCTCGACTCCTCGAGGATCGCGCAACTGGACCTGACGTATCACGACATCTCGCGCAAGCGCGGGCTCTTCTTCCTGCTCCAGTCGCGCGGTGCGGCGAGGCGCCTCGTGGCCGACACGGACATCAAGGATGCAGTGGATGCGCCGCCGCAGACCACCCGGGCAAAACTGCGTGGCGACTTCGTCCGGCGCGCCCAGGAACTCGGGCGTGACTACACCGTGGATTGGGTCCATTTGAAGTTGAACGACCGCGCGCACCAAACGATTTTGTGCAAGGACCCGTTCCGCAGCGTCGACGAGAGAGTGGATGCCCTGCTGGACTCGATGAGCTGACTCCCAGCTTCACCCGCTACTCTGGAGGTTGGCCTTTTATCAGGCCGCTACGCGCATGGCCGAGCCCGGCCCGGCCATGCCCTCCTTTTGCCCCGACGAAAGTTCAATTTGTGCGACGTCTACTAGCAATTCTTATCCCCGGCCTTTTGCTGCTCACCGCCTGCGGCGGAAGTCCAGCAACAACAGCAACCCCGGAGCCCACCAGCCAGTCCGCCGGCGATGTCGCCAAGCTGGATTCCCTCAAGGTCTCCGACAACGGAGACAAGAAGGCCCCCGGCCTGGAATTCACCAAGCCGTTGGACGTAACGCAGCCGACCATCAAGATGGTCAGCGACGGCACCGGTGACAAAGTGAAGGCCGGACAGGTGGCGCAGATCACCTACATTGCCGTCGACGGCAAGGACGGCAAGACACTCGAAGACACCTTCCCGACAGGGTCGCAGCCGGTCGAACTGAACGACCAGCTCAAGACCGGCAGCGCTGTGCTTTACAACGCGCTGGTCGGTGCGAAGGTCGGCGCCGACATCGCTTTCGCCGTCCCGGGAACCCCGGCTTCGGCTGAAGCAGCGGCAACGTCCTCCCAGCTGGTGGTCTTCAAGGTCACTGGCGTCAAGGACGCAGTCAAGCCCTTGGACAAGCCTGAGGGCGACACCGTGACTCCGCCCGCCGGCCTCCCCACGGTCAAGGTCGACGACAAGGGAATTCCGCAGATTTCCGTTGACGGTGCGAAGGCGCCGTCGGCCCTCGTCGCCCAGGACCTCATCAAGGGCAAGGGCGCGGTCGTCAAGGAAACGGACACCCTGACGGTCAACTACGTCGGCGTCACCTTGGCCGACGGCAAGAAGTTCGACTCGAGCTACGACAAGGGCCAGACAGCCAGCTTCGCGCTGAACGGCGTCATCAAGGGCTGGACTCAAGGCCTGACGGGCAAGACCGTCGGCTCCCGTGTCCTCCTGGTCATCCCGAAGAGCCTCGCATATGGCGACGCGGCCGCAGCCCAGGGCCAGCCCACGGGCGACCTGGTCTTCGTCGTGGACATCCTGGGCGCCCAGTAGCCTTCCGCAATTATCCGAAACACTGTAGCTATCACATTGAGGAGTACCCATGTCATTTGGTCAGCGCGATTACGACCGCACCAAGCCGGAGATCGACTTCCCTGAGGGCGACGTCCCCACGGAACTCGTTATCAAGGACATCATCGTTGGTGACGGCGCCGAGGCACAGGCCGGCGACACCGTCTCCACCCACTACGTCGGCGTTGCTTGGTCCACCGGCGAGGAATTCGACGCATCCTGGGGCCGCGGCGCGCCGCTGGACTTCCGAGTGGGCGTCGGCCAGGTCATCCAGGGCTGGGACCAGGGACTGCTCGGGATGAAGGTCGGCGGCCGCCGTCGCCTCGAGATCCCCTCTGAGCTTGCTTACGGTTCCCGTGGCGCAGGCGCGGCCATCAAGCCGAACGAAGCCCTCATCTTCGTGGTGGACCTCGTGGCAGTCCGCTAGGTTTCACAGCATGGGAAGGCGCGTCTGCAGCCGGAGAAATCCGGCCGCAGACGCGCCTTCCGCCTTTGCCGGCGGAATTTAGTAACGTTGCAAGGGTGTCCGCATCACGTACCGAACGACTCCTGAACCTGTTGATTGCCCTTCTGAACACGAGATACGGGCTGTCCCGGGCCGTTCTCAGGCAGAAGGTCTATCACGACGCCGGCGGCAGCGACGTCGCGTTCGGACGCATGTTTGAACGCGACAAGTCAGACCTGAAGCAGTTTGGCTTCGAGATCGAAACGCTCTTCGACCACGGATTCGGCGCGGACGATCCCGCCTCGACCCGTTACCGCATCGGCAAGGAGTCCAATCGCCTGCCGTACGTGCAGCTGACGCCGGCGGAGGGCACGGTCCTGCTCCTGGCCGCGCAGCTATGGGAGCGCGCGGCGCTCGGCTCAGCTGCGGCAAGCGCATTGCGGAAGCTGCAGGCTTCCGGCGACCTTGCCGACGTCCAACTCCCTGCCGGTGTCCAGCCGCGCATCAAGCCCGCAGGTCAGGCCTTTGACGACATCATCGTGGCCATGAACGGCCGGCACCCCGTGAGTTTCGGCTACCGTGCCGCCAGCACCGGCAAGGACGAACGCCGCACCGTGGAGCCTTGGGGCCTCGGGAGCCGGTTCGGCCAGTGGTACGTGGTGGGCTTGGACAGCGCACGCCAGGCGAAACGGTTCTTCCGGCTGTCCCGGATGACGAGCGATGTCCATGTCGAGACCGGGCATCACTGCGAGACACCTCCGGGGTTCGATATCCGCGCCGAACTGGACAGCCTCACCGAACTTCCCTTGCAGGAGGCCCACCTCGACGTCGCCGAAGGCCGTCTGCTCGGCCTTCGCAAGCGCGCGGTGAGTGTCGCCGGGACGGCTGCCACCAGCGGCTCCCCAGGCGGCTGGGACCGGCTGTCGGTGCCTTTTCGGGACAGTGAGCTGCTCGCCGAGGAACTGGCCTCCTACGGTCCCCACGTCCGCGTCGCGGGACCTCCGGAGCTGCGCGACGCCGTGATCCGGCGCCTTGAGGCGGCCGCTGCGTTCGCCTCGAGCCCCGCCGTCGAGGTCCGCTTCTCCGGCGCCGGCCCGGCGCCGCTGGCCCGTAAGCGGACCTCCGAAGACCAACTCAACCGCATGCTGCAGCTGGTCCCTTTCCTTGTCCACAACCAGGGCCTGCCGATCCAGGAAGTGGCGGACCGCTTCGGTGTGACCCGCGAGGAACTCGTGGCCGACCTGACCATACTGATTTGCTCCGGCCGGCCCGAGGGTTATCCGGACGACTTGTTTGACATCGATTGGGAAAACGACCACGTCTACATCCGCGAGCACCTCGAACTCAACCGGCCCATCCGCTTCAGCGTTGACGAGGCTTGCGCGCTGCTCACGGGCCTGGCGACCCTGGGCGGGCTCCCCGCCCAGGCCGGAATGTCGGAGGATGAGCAGAGCGGCGCCCTGGAGTCCGTCACACTGAAGCTCACCGGCGCTGCGGGCGAGGCCGGCCGTTTGGCGGCAGCCGTCGCGGGTCCACCCGTAACCCCCGCCGACGCCGGGGCGTTCGACACCATCACGCAAGCGATCCAGTCGGGTCATCAATTGCGGCTTCGCTACTTGTCCCGGCAGCGCGACTCGATCTCCGAGCGGGACGTCGACCCTTTCCGGCTGTATTCCTTGGACAACACGTGGTATTTCGAGGCCTATTGCCATAGCAAAGCCGGGTTGCGGAACTTCCGCCTGGACCGCATCGAGGAAGTCGCGCCCAACGGCCGGCCGGTTTCCCGGAGTGCCGCCGTCGAGGAAGGCGTTCCGGTGAAGCTGTACACGCCCAACGACGACGACGTCGTCGTCGTCCTCCAATTGACCCGGCAAGGCGTCGGACTGGCGGGCGACTATTACGCTGAGCGGACCGCCGTCCTTCCCGACGGCGGCTTGCTGGCCGAGATCCGGTTCGGAAATGCTGACTGGTTGCCGATGTTCGTCGCGCAGCATGGCGGTGCGGCCCGCATTCTGCAGCCGGCCGAGTTGGCGGACAAGTCGGCGGCGTGGGTGGCAGCGGCCCTCCGGCAGTACAAGCAGGCGGACCCGGTACAAACCGTGAAGGCTGGTTAGACTACTCAAATGCCTTGGTGGTCCTGGATCCTTCTGTGGGTCGCGCTGATTGCGGTATCGCTGCTTTGCTATGTCCTGTTGGGCGTTCGGCTTTTCCGGAAGTTCATGGCCACGGTGCATGAACTGAGTGCGGCAGGGGAGGCGCTCGGGCACCGCCCGCACCTTCGCGAACATGCCGACGACGACGGCGGGGCCCCGGCGGATGTGTTCGGTGCGGCCGTTTTTGCCTCACCGGAACAGATGCGTCATGATTACGTGACGGCCAAGGCCTCCCGCCGGGAAGTGCGTCGCCAAAAGCGCGTTAAGCGCAAAGCAGAACGGGGCCAACCCCAGTCTCTGCACGACATCGAATTCAGTTAGACGTAGGATGTATTCCAACGAAAGGACTTCCCGTGGGACGACTATTTGATGGCCCCTGGCCAATTGTCATTATCATCATCGTGGCCCTGCTGCTGTTCGCGGCCCCCAAGCTGCCTGCCATGGCCCGTAGCCTCGGCCAGTCGATGCGCATCATCAGGTCCGAAGTCAAGGAAATGAAGAACGACGGGAAGCCTGCGGCCAAGGACGACACGGACCCCG
Source organism: Arthrobacter sp. SRS-W-1-2016 (assembly GCF_002009585.1). NCBI lineage: Bacteria > Bacillati > Actinomycetota > Actinomycetes > Micrococcales > Micrococcaceae > Arthrobacter > Arthrobacter sp. SRS-W-1-2016. The sequence goes on from NZ_MTPV01000076.1 coordinate 45,260, forward strand.
TTGAGGGCAGAGTGGTCAACCACCCCGAAGCGAACAAGAGCGGCAACGACACTGACGTTCCGCCCGCAAACCGTAGCTAAGCAGTAGTGGCAACGAAGACAGGCCGCAAAGCCAACCCCGAAGGGCGGATGGCGCTCCTAGACCACCTGAGGGAGCTTAAGAACCGGCTGATCAAGTCTGCCATCGGCGTTCTCCTGGGCGCCGTGGCAGGGTGGTTCCTCTACGAACCGGTGGTCAACAGCCTGTCGGATCCGTTGATCAAGATCGCTCAGGAGACCAAGCGGACCGCCGTCCTGAACTTCGCGAGCGTGGGAGATCCTTTCGACTTCAAGTTCCGCATTGCGATCCAGATCGGCTTGGTGCTCTCCAGCCCCATCTGGATCTACCAGGTCTGGGCATTCATTACGCCCGGCCTGACCAAGAAAGAGCGCCGGTACACGCTGGGGTACATGGCCGCCGCGGTGCCGTTGTTCCTGGCTGGGGTCTATGTTGCATGGACAGTCATCCCGAACGTCGTGCGTGCGCTGTTGCAGTTCACGCCGCAAAACGGGGCCAACAACATCGATGCATCCCAGTACCTGACGTTCGCCACGCACATGCTTCTTTTCCTCGGCATCGCATTCCTGGTGCCGGTGGTGTTGGTGGGCGTCAACATGGCCGGCGTCCTGAGTGGCAAGACCATCCTCAAAGCCTGGCGCATCACGGTCTTCCTCGTGTTCGTCCTGGCAGCCGTTGCCGCGCCCGGTGCGGACGCCTTGTCGATGTTCATGCTCGCCGGCCCTCTCCTTGCGCTGTTCTTCGCCGCGATCGGGCTCTGCATGCTGAACGACAAACGGCGCGCGCGCCAGCAGTCGAAGATCGCCGCTGAGACGGATGCCACGGCCGACATCGCCACACGTGCTTCCGATCTGGAGAATCTCTAGTCTCACGGCCACTAGGCTTGAAGCATGTCCTCCAATTCAGGGGCCCTTTCGCCCTCAGAAGCCTTTCAAGCCGCAGCGCAGCGGAGTGCTGAGTCGAAGACCTACCTTGGCACTTTCGCCCAATCGCTGGAGTTCGAACTCGACGAATTCCAGCGCGACGCCTGCCGTTCGCTCCAGGAGGGCAGGGGAGTGCTCGTGGCGGCGCCCACGGGTGCCGGGAAGACAATTGTCGGCGAGTTCGCCATCTATCTGGCGCTCGAACGCGGACTCAAGGCGTTCTATACGACGCCCATCAAGGCGCTGAGCAACCAGAAGTTCTCCGAGCTCTCGGCGAAGTACGGCGCCTCGAACGTGGGACTGCTGACCGGCGATACCACCATCAACGGCGAGGCTCCTATTGTCGTGATGACCACTGAGGTCCTGCGGAACATGCTGTACGCGGACTCGGACACCCTCGGGGACCTTGGCTACGTGGTCATGGATGAGGTGCACTACCTGGCAGACCGCTTCCGCGGCGCAGTCTGGGAAGAAGTGATCATCCACCTGCCCAGCGAAGTGCAAGTGGTCTCCCTCAGCGCCACGGTGTCCAACGCGGAAGAGTTCGGCGCGTGGCTCGACACCGTGCGCGGGCACACCGATGTGATTGTCTCCGAGCACCGTCCCGTCCCTTTGTGGCAGCACGTCATGGTGGGGCGTGAGATCGTCGACCTCTTCGCCGGGGACACCAGCTTCGACGAGATCGCTCCGGAGGCACCCGACGGCGAAGCTCCCGCACCGGGGGCAGTGCGGGAGCCGGACCGGTTTCCCCTGCAAAGGGAATTCGAAGTCAACCCGGAGCTGCTGTCCATGGCCAGGGCAGAAAGCCAGATGAATTACCGTGGCCGCTTCGGCCATGGTGGGCGTAGTCGCCGCCGGCAGGACCGCCAGCGCGACAATACCGCCGCGGAGCAGCGCAGCCCGGTCCGCAAGGCCAGCCGGCCCCAGATCATCGCGAGCCTGGACCGCCAGGGATTGCTACCGGCCATTACCTTCATTTTCTCCCGCGCCGGCTGCGACGGGGCCGTGGCGCAGTGTGCCGCCGCCGGCTTGTGGCTCACGACGGAGCGGGAACAACAAATCATCGCATCCCGGGTGGATGAGGCCAGCCGTGAGATTCCGGCCGACGACCTGGATGTCCTGGGCTTTTGGAGCTGGCGCGACGGCCTGCTCCGCGGCCTCGCCGCGCATCACGCCGGCTTGCTGCCGACCTTCAAGGAGGTTGTGGAGACGCTCTTCGCGGACGGCCTGGTGAAAGCGGTGTTTGCAACGGAAACCCTTGCGCTGGGCGTCAACATGCCTGCCCGCTGCGTCGTCCTCGAGAAGCTCGACAAGTTCAACGGCGAAGCCCACGTCAACATCACCGCGGGGGAGTACACGCAGTTGACCGGCCGCGCTGGACGGCGCGGAATCGACGTCGAGGGCCATGCCGTGGTCCTCTGGCAACCGGGCACCGACCCTGCCGCCGTCGCCGGCCTGGCATCGCGGCGCACCTATCCGCTCAACTCAAGCTTCCGGCCCACGTACAACATGAGCATCAACTTGATTGCCCAGTTCGGCCGGCCCCGGGCACGGCAGATCCTCGAATCGTCGTTCGCCCAGTTCCAGGCTGACCGTTCCGTGGTGGGGCTCGCCAAGCAGGTTCGCAGCCGCGAAGAGTCGCTCGCGGGGTATGCGGAATCCATGAAGTGCCACCTGGGCGACTTTACCGAGTACGCCAAACTCCGGCGGGACCTGAGCGAAGCCGAGCAGTTTGCCTCGCGGAGCACTTCGCGTGCCCGCAAATCGCTGACCGTCGACTCCCTGACCCGGCTCATGCCCGGCGACATCGTCAAGGTTCCCGGCGGGCGTACGCCGGGCTACGCCGTCGTGCTCAATGCCGATCCCAACTCGCGTGAACCGCGCCCCGCCGTCCTCACGGACGACAACCAGCTGCATAGGATCGGCGCCCACGAAGTCGAAGGGCCGGTCGCTCCCGTGTCCTGGATCCGGATTCCAAAGTCGTTCAACGCGAAACTCCCCAAATCGCGCCGTGACCTGGCATCCGCCATGCGGAATGCAGTGCGTGAGGGACGCCCGCCGGCCCGCGGCACCAACCGGAGCGAGGACTTCGGCCGCGCCCGCTACCTGCCGGACCAGGAAAAGAAGATCGCAGACCTCCGCAGGGCGCTGCGCGCCCATCCTTGCCACGGCTGCAGTGAACGCGAGGACCATGCCCGCTGGGCTGAACGCTGGTGGAAATTGCGTCATGAAACCGATGGGCTCGTCCGGCAGATCCAGGGCCGCACCAATACGATCGCGAAGACATTCGACCGCGTGTGCGACGTCCTCGCCGCCTACGGTTACCTCCAGACGTCCGACGCCGGCCATGTCACCATCAGCGCGGACGGCCAGCGCCTGCGCCGGATCTACGGCGAAAAAGACCTGCTGATCTCGCAATCCATCCGCCAAGGGGCCATCAAGGACCTCGACGCCGCAGAACTGGCCGCTCTGGCGAGCACGATGGTCTACCAAGCGAAGCGCGACGACCGGGGCCTGCGACCCAAAATGCCGTCCGTGTCCCTCGAAACGGCCGTGGACATCGTGGTGCATGAGTGGTCAGCGCTGGAGGACGTCGAGGACAAGAACAGGCTGCCATTGACCGCTGAGCCTGAGCTTGGACTTGTCTGGCCCATCTTCAAATGGGCCAAGGGCCGCCACCTTCAGGAAGTTCTCAGTGGTACCGACCTCGCCGCGGGCGACTTTGTGCGCTGGGCGAAGCAGGTGATCGACCTGCTGGACCAGATGGCCAAGATTCCAGGGCTCGAACGTCGCCACACCAAGATATGCCGCGAAGCGATCGACCTGGTCCGCCGCGGTGTGGTCGCGTACTCCAACGTCTCCTGACCCCCACAGATTCCCAGCAAGGAGCATATCCATGACCCATCCAGGCGTGCCCGCCGACACCCGGCCCCGCAAGGTCACCATGTACCGGAACGGCTCTGTCTACACTGCCGCTGATCCCTTCGCGACCGCAATGCTGGTTGACGGCGACACCGTTGCTTGGGTTGGCTCGGAGCAGGCAGCGACGTCGATTGCCGACTCGTCGATGGAAATCATCGATCTCCGGGGAGCCTTGCTGGCGCCCGGTTTCGTGGACTCCCACATGCACCTCACGGAGACTGGAATCGCTGCCGGTTCCCTCCAACTGGCGGGGGTCCGCTCGGCGCGCGAATTGCTCGACGCCGTCGCCCGGGCCGCCAAGGATCTTGGCGCCTCCGGCTCCGTGCTTGGCCACGGTTGGGACGAGTCAGTGTGGGGCGAAAGAACCCTGCCCACGCCGGAGGAACTCGATCGCGCCGCAGGCGGACGCAAGGTGTACCTGGCACGCGTGGATGCGCATTCGGCCCTTGCCTCGTCCTCCCTGGCATCCGCGGCGGGACTGGACGGCCTCGACGGCTACGACGGTTCCGCCCATGTCCTGAGGGGCGCCCACACTGCCGCCCGGCTGGTCGCCAGGCAGTTCCCCGATGCCGAACGCCGCCGATACCAGGAGGTGGCACTCCGGGAGGCTGCGGCCAACGGCTACGTCGCACTGGCCGAAATGGCGGCCCCGCACATTTGCAGTGTCGAAGACCTTCGGATGTCCGCCTCGTGGAACTCCGGGCCGTGGAGGGAGGACAGGGCAGCCGTCCCCGGAATTCTCCCCTACTGGGGCGAACTGGCCACGTCGGCCGAGCATGCCGCTGCCCTCCTGGAGGGCCTGGACGTAGACGTTCTTGGCCTGGCCGGTGATTTGAACATCGATGGTTCGATCGGATCGCGAACGGCTGCCGTCAGCGCAGACTACGCCGACGCGCCGGGCCAGCGCGGAAGCCTCTATGTCTCCGTCGACGAAGCCGCCCGCCACTTTGCGGCCTGTTCGACGCTCGGCATCCAGGCAGGCTTCCACGTCATTGGAGACGCGGGACTGAAGACGGCGCTGGATGCCTTGGACCTCGCCGCGTCGGAAGTAGGGGAGCAGCGCGTCCGTGCCGCTGCGCACCGGCTGGAGCATGTGGAAATGGCCGACGCCGGCGACCTCGCCAGGCTTGCCAAGTATTCGATCACCGTGAGCGCACAGCCAGCCTTCGATGCCGCCTGGGGCGGGGCCGGAAAACTGTATGAGCAGCGACTGGGGGAGCGAAGCCTTGCCATGAATCCCTTTGCTTCGTATTACTCCACCGGCGTGCCGGTGTGTTTTGGAAGCGACAGCCCGGTCACGCCGTTGCGGCCGTGGTCCAGCGTGAGGGCGTGCCTGGAACACAGCAATCCGGATCAACGCATTTCTGCACGGGCAGCCTTCCTCGGACACACCAGGGCCGGCTGGCGCGCGAGCAAAGAGCGCAATCCGTTCATGGGGCAATTGGTCCCCGGGGCTCCTGCAAGTTTCGCGGTGTGGGAAGTTGAGGAACTGATGGTGCAAGTGGCCGATGACCGAGTCCAGTCCTGGTCCACCGATCCACGCGCTCGAACGCCCCTCCTCCCGGCGTTGGACAGCGGCAGCGATCCCGCTTGCCTGCAGACAGTGCGCGAAGGCCAGGAGATCTTCGCGAGTGAAACTTTGCGGTCATAGTTCCAGATAGCCTGCTTGGCCTGAAGGCCCCTGACCTGCATGGATGAACAAAGCCCCAGCTCAGGGGGCGCTTGACACGATTTGTGAAGTCCGTAGCATTTAGGGTCAACAGACTGCCACAGGGAATACCTGGTTGTCTGGCCGCGGTCGGTTCCGGTTGTCAAAAACAGTCAACGGACCCGTTTCCCACGACCGTGGCACTCGTAGTGGGCAGGTCCACGGTGCTGCAGAAAACGGTTCGGCCACGAGTACAACGCGCGGGCCGGCACTGGACCTGGGCTTGTGGACCTGCCCGCGGCCAGTGGTGACCCTTGTGGCGGACGCCACAGATGTCCCAAAGTACGTCGGGTTGTCGTCCTATAATGGAGAGTTGCGCCTGAATGCCAGCCACGCTGCTGCTCCGGCCCACTGACCGCTCCATCAAGGAAAGGCCTCTTCTTGCGTGTCCTGACGATCATCCCCACGTACAACGAGCTGGAATCGCTACCCAAGACCCTCGGACGGCTGCGCGCGGCTGTGCCCGCCTCCGACGTCCTGGTTGTCGACGACAACAGCCCTGACGGCACGGGACAGCTCGCCGACAGCATCGCCGCCGAGGACAGCCAGGTCCACGTCCTGCACCGCAAGGGCAAGGAAGGCCTCGGAGCCGCGTACATTGCCGGATTCAAGTGGGGCATGGCCGCCGGCTACGACGTCCTGGTTGAGATGGACGCCGACGGTTCGCATCAGCCTGAGCAACTGCCGTTGCTGCTGGAAGCGATCAACGACGGCGCCGACCTCGCCATGGGCTCACGCTGGGTTCCGGGTGGCGGCACCGTGAACTGGCCGCTCTACCGCCAGGCGATTTCGCGCACGGGCAGCACCTATGCCCGGCTCATGCTCGGCTTGAAGATCAAAGACATCACCGGCGGCTACCGTGCGTTCCGCCGCAGCACCCTCGAGGCGCTCAAGCTGGACCAGGTCGAGTCGGTTGGCTACGGCTTCCAGGTGGACCTGGCGTGGCGGGTGGCCAAACTTGGCCTGAAGATCGTCGAACGCCCCATCACCTTCGTGGAGCGCGAGCTCGGGGCCTCCAAGATGAGCGGCAACATCGTCGTCGAGGCCATGATCAACGTCACCAAATGGGGGCTGGCTTCCCGCTGGGCCGCGTTGACCGGGAAGAAGACCCGGGTCTCAAAGTAGGCCGGACACACAAAGGCCGGATCTGCGCTCTGCGAAGAGGGCGGATCCGGCCTTTGGCGTGGGCCTTGAAAATCGTGGCTGTTATGCCGAGCGGCGTTCCCCGCGACGTTCGCGCAGGATGTTCAGGCGGTCTTCGAGGATCTGCTCGAGCTCGGGAAGGCTGCGGCGCTCCAGCAGCATGTCCCAGTGCGTGCGGACGGCCTTCTCATTGGTGTCAACGGGGCGTTCACCATCAACCAGGAGCGCTTCCTTGCCTGTCTTGGAAACCCAGACAGGAGGAATCTCGGCTTCGGAGGAGAAGGTAACGAAGACCTGCTCTCCGTCCGCGCAGCGGTATTCAACCCGTTGACGCGGCGCCGGCTCCACACCGGATTCGGTTTCCATGCTCTGGGCGCCAAGACGCATGCCCCGCAGGCTGCGATCGCTCATGATTACTCCCTCTGTCTGTTCGCGGAACCATGCTCCGCGCTAGCCGGACGCCGCGATGGCGTCGCCCGGACTACTGTCTGCACACGTTGCATCACTAGATGAAACGCCTGACCAAGCGTTAATGTTCCGTTCGGACTGAACCGGCCGGACAAATACACCATTATACGCGGATCGAAGCTGACAGGACAAAGCGAAGGGGACCGGCCAGTGAATCTGGCCGGTCCCTCTGCACGCCGTCCGCAGTTATGGCGACGGTTCCTGCGCAGCTGCAGTTGATTGCGCGTGTCCTGGACTTACGGCCGGTGTGCCCGCCGGGGCAGGGACCTCGGCTGACGGCTTCCCGGAATCGCTGAACAGGTCCGCCACGCCTGATCCACCGTTGGCGCCACCCAGCGCACCGCCGATGCCTTTGAGGGCCTCGCCGACCTCGCTGGGGATGATCCACAGTTTGTTCGATGATCCCTCCGCAATCTTCGGCAGGGTCTGAAGGTACTGGTAGGCCAGCAGCTTTTGGTCCGGGTTGCCCTTGTGGATGGCGTCGAAGACTTTCTGGATGGCCTGCGCTTCGCCGTCGGCGCGGAGGATCGCTGCCTTGGCGTCACCCTCTGCGGCGAGGATTGCTGCCTGCCGCTGGCCCTCGGCTGTGAGGATCGCCGATTGCTTGGTGCCTTCGGCGGTCAGAATCGCGGCACGCCGGTCGCGCTCGGCCCGCATCTGCTTCTCCATTGAGTCCTGGATGGAGTGCGGCGGGTCGATTGCCTTGAGTTCCACGCGCGAAACGCGGATTCCCCAGCGTCCGGTGGCTTCGTCCAGGACCCCGCGGAGCTGGCCGTTGATCTGGTCGCGCGAGGTGAGCGCTTCTTCAAGGTTCAAGCCGCCCACGACGTTGCGGAGCGTCGTGGTGGTCAGCTGTTCAACAGCCTGGATGTAGTTGGCGATCTCGTAGGTCGCCGCCCGGGGATCCGTGACCTGGAAGTAGACCACGGTGTCGATGGAGACAACCAGGTTGTCTTCGGTAATCACCGGCTGCGGCGGGAAGGAAACCACTTGTTCGCGAAGGTCCAACAGCGGCAGCAGGCGGTCGACGAACGGGATGAGGATGGTGAGCCCGGGGTTGAGCGTGCGCTGGTACTTGCCGAGGCGTTCTACGACGCCGGCGCGCGCTTGCGGGATGATCCTGATCGAGCGGACCAAGACGATAATCACGAATATGACGAGAACTAGCAGCACAATCGCGGCTGCCGTTCCTCCCAAGCTGTCCATACATCTCCTTCATTCCCCAGTTACGTATTTGATGCGGTATGCGTTCGGCAAAATGCCGGTTGCTCGTCGCCGAACGCTCATCGTCGAACGTACGGCTTGAGCCATGGCGGGATGCTTCTCAGTGCGGGCTGTTTTCCGCCGTCAAGGCGACCACCGCCGTCGCGCCGTCAATCCTGGTGACCTGCACGGTCTGGCCGGCGTCGATGGTTTCCGCCGCGCTGCGGGCGCTCCACACGTCGCCACCGATTTTGACGAGTCCCGCCGTCGCGCTGACAGGCTCCATGACGAGGGCGGATTGGCCGATCAAGCGGTCCACGTTGGTGCGTTGCTCGGCGGGACCCTTGCGGAGATGCTTCAGAGCGATAGGACGGACAAACGCGATCATCAGCAGGGACACGATGCAAAGGACGACGATCTGCAACCATAGATCGGCTCCGGCGAAGTCAGCGACGAGGGCAGCCAGCGCGCCGGCCCCGAGCATGATGAAGAAGAAGCTGAGAGTCAGCATCTCCACCACGGCGAAAGCGAGAAACACCGTGAGCCAGAGAGCCCACCAGTTGCTGCCGAGCCATTCAAACATCGTTCCCCCTGTTTCCGGACTTGCGGCGGCAGCCGGTCTGGCCCGGACTGCAGCGTCGGCAAGATCACAGTCGCTGTTTTTCCATCCTAGCCCGGTGCGAAGGTTACCGTTAGGAGCCTTGCTCCGGCGCTGTGAAAACGCTGAGAGTGAACTTCGCAGTGGCTTTGACTGACGTTTCCGCGGACGTCGACGCGAGGAGTGCGGAGCGCTCGAGATGGTGGCCTGCGGGACCCATGAAGGCGACATCCGCGATGTCCCGCCCGCTGAGATTGAGATCCACGTCGAGTCGAACGGCGTCCGCGAGAGTGAAGTACTCCTGCATCGACTCGGCAAGTCGCTCGTCTTTGCCCGGCTCAATGCCCAGCATTCCGGTCCGTTCCGCAATCTCCCCAAGATGTCCGTCGCGCGGAGTCACCACGATCACCCGGCCGCCTGGACGCAGCACACGGGCGAATTCCGGGGGATTCCGAGGGGCAAAGACAACGATGAGGGCATCCACGGCGTGGTCCGCGAGCGGCAGGGGCCGCCAGATATCCCACACCAGGTTGATGGCGCCCGGATTCAACCTCGCAGCCCGGCGGAGGGCGAACTTTGAAATATCGATGCCGATGGCCGCCGCCGGGGTGCGGTCCAGCACTGTGCGCAGGTAGTGGCCGGTTCCGGTCCCCGAATCCAGGACGAGGGATCCCGGCGCCGCCAGGGCCGGGGCCGCAAGGTCCGCGATGGCCTCGGCAAGGGGAGCATAATGGCCAGCGCCCAGGAAATCGTGGCGGGCTGCGACCATCTCGGCCGAGTCGGCCTCGAAGACCGTGCCCTTGCCGCTGAGCAGGTTGAAGTAGCCCTGTTTGGCGGAATCGAAACTGTGGCCGGCGACGCAACCCAGCGAAAACGGCGGCGCTTCGTTCAGGCGGAAAGGCCCGTTGCAGACCGGGCAGCGCAAGGAACGGACGGCGTCGGAATGCATATGGACAATCCTACGGTGGCCGGAGTGGCGCATATTGCCCCGGGGTGACTGCGGCTAGGCTCACCAGCGTGAAAGCCGAACAACTCCCTCTGCTGAATTCCGTCTCTGCTCCCGCCACCCATCCCGATGGGACGCGCGCCGTGGTGTCGGTCACGCGGCCCGATTTCGACGCCGATGCTTACGTAGGGCAGCTCTGGAGCATTCCCTTTGACCAGGCGATGCCACCCCGGCGGATCACCCGTGGCTTCCGGGACACCGCACCGGCCTTCTCGCCGGACGGCAAGGTGCTGGCATTCCTGCGGACGACGCCTGACGGCAAGCCGCAACTGCACGTGGTGGAGGCCAACGGCGGGGAGCCGCAAGCGATCACGGACCAGAAACTGGGCGTCTCCGAGTTTTCCTGGGCGCCTGATTCGCGCAGGATGGTGTTCTCCTCGAGGGTTCCCGAAGAAGGCCGCTACGGAACGGTTGACGGCGTCGGAGCCGGGAGCGAAGACCCGCGCCTGATCACCGGCAACCAATACAGGCTCAACGGCTTGGGGTACACCGCGGACAAGCCGGCCCAACTGTTCGTCGTCGACGTTCCCGAGCCGGGAATGGAACCTCCCGTGGTTCCCGCCGGGAGGGCCGCCAAGGCTCGGGGATCCGAAGCGGTTGGCTTGGTGCCGCCGGCGGTGCAGTTGACGTTCGGCGACGCCGACCACACGTCGCCGTCGTTCAGTAGCGACGGTACGAGCGTCTATTTTGTCGCTTCGCTCCACGAAGGGCACGACGCCGATATCGCCTCGGATATCTATCGTGTCCCGGCCGCGGGCGGAGAGACCACGGCGCTGCGTCCGGACGCTGCGCCGCAGTCCGTCCATGAAGTCTGCGAATCCGTGAACGGTGAATGGCTGTTCTTCACGGCACAGGACCTCGGTGACGACGGCCTGGACTTCGTCGCGAGGAACACGGCACTGTACTCCATGCCGGTCCGGGGAGGCAGCGCGACGATGCTCAGCGACGTCGAAAACCAGGACATCGGCGGCCGCCTCGAAGCCCGTGGCGCGGATGGGGTGCTCGCGCTCAACACGAGCCGTGGGAGCGTCCAGCTGATCCAGTGGACCGCCGACGGCGAGAGCGAGGTCCTCGTCAAGGGGCCACTGGTCGTGATCGGAGCGTCCGCGGTGGGGGACGTCGTGGCTGTCACGTATGGGGACGCCTCGAGCAGTGGCGAGGTCGGCGTTCTGGAAAAGGGCGAATTCCGCTTGCTCACGGACTTCGCCAAGGCGTTCCGGGACGGAGCTACCGTCCTTGAACCGCAGGAGTTCACCGCCACCGGCACAGACGGATACCCGGTCCATGGCTGGGCGGTCCTGCCGGAGGGGAACGGCCCCCATCCCGTGCTGCTCACCATCCACGGAGGTCCTTTCGCCCAGTACACGGGTGCCTTCTTCGACGAAGCGCAGGTGTACGCCGAGGCGGGATACGCCGTGCTGATGTGCAACCCGCGCGGTTCCGCAGGATACGGCCAGGCGCACGGTGGAGCCATCAAGGAAAAGATGGGCACAGTGGACATGGCGGATGTGCTCACCTTCCTGGAGGGTGCGCTGGAAGCCTTCCCGGCAATGGACAGGGAATCGATCGGCATCATGGGCGGGTCCTACGGCGGATACCTCACAGCCTGGGTCATCGGCCATGAACACCGCTTCAAGGCAGCCATTGTGGAGCGCGGATTCCTCGACCCGGTCAGCTTTGCCGGCTCCTCGGATATCGGATGGTTCTTCGGCGGCCAATACACGGGAGGCTCATCCGAGCAGATGGCTGCCCAAAGCCCCATGGCCGTCGTGACTGAAGTGCGCACGCCCACGCTGGTGATCCACAGCGAAAACGATCTCCGGTGCCCGGTTGAACAAGGCCAGCGCTACTTCGCGGCCCTCAAGGCGCAGGGCGTGGACGCGGCGTTGCTCCTCTTCCCGGGTGAAGACCACGAACTGTCTCGATCGGGCACGCCGCACCACAGGCGGCAACGCTTTGAGCAGATCCTGGCATGGTGGGCAAGGCACCTGCCTTCCACGGCAAATCCGCCGCGCGAAACCGGTTCAGTTACGGGTTGAGGAAACCGAGTCCGCTGCGTGCCTCGTCGATTCCGGGGTACGCCCAGTGGGCGGAGTACTCTCCATCGTTTGCCAGTGAACGCAGCTCGGCGCGATCCAGATAGATTCCGCCGTGCAGGTGGTCGGTCTCGTGCTGGACTATCCGGGCCTGCCACCCGGAGAATCCGGCCGAGGTCGTGCTGCCGTCAGGACGCTGGTAGTGCAGGCGGACATCGCGGTGCCGTGTCACCACGGCCTGGAATCCGCGCATCGACAGGCATCCTTCATAGAACGACGCCGTGGATGTCCCCTCCGGCTCGTAGCTTGGATTCAGTATCGCGAAGAAGCCGAGGGGCGTCCTCTGCCGGATCTCCGAGGCAAGAGGGTCGACATCGAAATGGTCTTCGAGCACAGCCAACTGCAAGGGGATGCCGAGCTGCGGCGCCGCGAGGCCCACGCCGGGAGCGGCATGCATGACATCCCGCATCCGCTCGATCAGCTGCGCCAATTCGGTGTCGTCGAGCTGGCCGTCATAGGGCGCTGCGCGCTGGCGCAGCACGGGATGGCCGACCTGCACGATGGGCGGGAGGCCTTCAAGACCGAGTAACTCCTGGACTGCGCTGCGGATTTCCGAGGCAGTAAATGTTGTGTCCGGGCCGGAAGGCAGGGGGCGCGTCTCAAAGTCCATGGATTGAGCTTAGTGTCAGTGCATCGTGAACCGACGGGCGACAAGCTCCGAGAACAGGGGCAACGTGATGGCCCGACCGATCAGGGCGTTCCGTGCGCTGAGGACTCTTGGCGGCAGGGGGCGGCCGAGGGCCATATTCAGGCTGGCCTGCCAGATGGCTTTCTTCGCCGCGCGTTGGCGGTCCCGCTCGAAACCGGCCAGCTGCTTGCCGACAGGGCTGTTGGCGGATGTCCGCAACGCTTCGCTGATGATCGGCGCCAAGGCAACTGCGTCCAACCAGCCCAGGTTCATCCCTTGTCCGCCGATCGGGCTGATTTCGTGCGCAGCATCTCCGAGAAGGGCGATCCGTCCGTGGACCATCCGGGAGACCAGCCGCGACGTGACGCCGAAGGCGCTGATCATCGTATTGCTTGCTGAGTCCACCGCACCGCCGGTCCGCTTCTTGATGAGGGTGGCGAGCGCATGCGGAGTGGGTTCCTGGCATGGGGCGCCAAGCCGGACCACCCACCTGCGGATGCCGCCAGGGAGCGGAAAGGACTCCACGATTCCTGCCGGCTCAAGGAAAAGGACCGCGTTGTGGCCGTACAGCGATTCATCCCTGAAGTCGCCCATGACGTAGTAGTCGGGATACGTGCGAAGGTGTGGCTCCAGTCCCAGTCCCGCGCGCACTGCCGAGTGGACGCCGTCGGCCGCCACCACGAAGCGGCCCAGGAACTCCACTGGAGCCCCAGCTTGCTGTCCCCGCAAACGCAGGTGCCCGCCGTCGTCGACGACTTCCTCAACGTGGACGCCTCGGTGGAGGGCGTCAGGATCCAGGTCGATGACCCTGGACTCAAGGGCCTGGGTGGTGAGGTATTGCGGAACCGAAAGGATGAACGGGTACTCAGCCGAGGCGCGGGCGAAGTCCATGTCGGCGACTTTCCGGCCGCCGCTGTACGCGGCACCGTGGCTGATCCGGACGCCTGAAGAGACCAGCGGATGGGCGGCGCCTACGGTGTCCAAAGCGGCCAGGGCAGGAGGGTGGATTCCTATGGCGCGGGTCTGGCGGATCGGCGATTCGCGCCTTTCCAGAACTGCAACGCGATGCCCGTTTTGCAGGAGCAGAGCTGCCATGAACAGCCCGACAGGCCCGGCTCCAACCACCACGACGTCAAACATCGGGGACCTCGCCGGGCCGGTAGACCAGCAGGTTGTGCCACATACCGTTCGATTCAACAGTCCAGGCCGGGGGAGTGGCGGCACGGAGTTCCATCGCTGTGTAGCTTCGCCTGATGGAGGTGAGGCCGTCACCGTGGATATAGGATCCGACGCCGAGGGGCCAGGATCCGGCCCAGAAGAGCGCGTATGCCGCGCGACTGCGCTTGAGGTCGTTGTGCAGGGCGAGCCTGCGGCACAGGCGTTCGGAATCGCCGAGGAACGAGTCGAGTTCCGGGGCGGTCAGATGGTGGAGGACGTGGTTCGAAATAACGACGTCGAACGTGCGCCCTTCTGACACGAGCTCCGAGCTGAGTGCCTTTCGGTAGCTCACGCCCTCCACCGGCGGTGCGGAATTCGCAAAATGGAAGGCACGCTCGTCGGGGTCGATTCCCGTGACTTCCAGGCGGTAACCGTCCGCCGCGGCACGGCGCGCGAGGCTGCGGGCGACGTCTCCACCGCCGCAGCCGATGTCAAGGACCGTGGTGGGCGCCGCCGTCGTGAGCAATGGCTTGATCCGTGAGCCGTAGGTGGCGCGCCAGCCGGACACCACCGCGTTGACGATAGGAAAGCGCGCGTAGCTCCGGTTGAGGCGCTCGAGCTCGCAATCGGGGCGGTCCATGTCTTCGACGGCGGTCACATCCCGTGCGGCGAGAAAGCCTCTTGGGCGGGGGCGGGCAGTCATCACGGAGCCAGCATCAGAGATCCGGGGAAACCCGGGTGAACAGCCCTGTCTCCACGGTGAGGCCGGGGCCGAATGCCATGGAACAGATGCGCTCCTCCCGCTGTGCCGGAGCCTGTTCGAGGATGTGCTTCAGGACGAAGAGCACGGTGGCGCTGCTCATGTTGCCGTAGTCGCGAAGGACTTCACGCGCGGGAATCATCTGTTCTTCGGTGAGTTCAAGTTTCGACTCGACTTTGTCGAGGATGCTGCGGCCGCCGGGATGGATGGCCCAATGCCTGATATCCCGGTAGGGGAGTCCGGCCAGGGAAGGGTCCTGCGCAAACAGCGGCTCAAGCGCGCCGGTGATGTGTTCCTCGATGATGTGGGGCACATACGTGCCGAGAACCATTTCGAAGCCTTCGTCGCCAATGTTCCAGGCCATGGCTTCTTCGCCGACGGGCGTCAGGACGGTCTCGAAATGATCCAGCCTGATCGCCGGGTCCGGCCCCTCAGGTTCGCGGGAAGCCACGACGGCAGCCGCCGCACCGTCCGCGAAGATCGCCGACCCCATGATGGTGTCCGGATCATTCGAGGTCCGGACATGGAGCGAGCAAAGCTCCACGCAGATGACCAGGACCACGGCGGAAGGATCGGCCTGGCAAAACTGCCGGGCCGCCCGGAGGGCAGGGAACGCGGCATAGCAACCCATGAAGCCAAGATGGTAGCGCTGCACGGCCGGACTGAGCCCGAGGGCCCGGACCACTTTGTAGTCGGGGCCGGGATTGAAAAATCCTGTGCAGGAAACAGTTATGACATGAGTTATGTCAAGCAAATCGATATCCGGACATTTCCCTACAGCGGCTTTGGCAGCCTCAATAAACAATTTGGTGGCTTCGACGGCAAAAATTTCATTGCGCACCTTGGTGCTGGGGCTAAGGACACGCCCCGTGGCGGGGTCGAAGAACGATGGATTCTCGGAATGATTATCAAGGGACAATTCGGAGACGGCAGTGAAGCGGGTATCGATCGCTGCTGAATCGAAGCAGGTTCGCACCAATCGGGATCCAAGCCGCGTCAGGCCGGGTTGGGAAGCGAAAACGTCGCGTGCTTGTGGTTGCACAAGCACGGTGGGCGGAACTGCAGTTTCCAGGGACCTGACGTAGACCGGCATGCTTCATTGTTGGCGACGAAGATGCCGTTGACAATGGCACAGCGTGGATATGTGGACGTTTTGAGGGGCATCGGCTGTTTCCGGGGATTCCCAAGCGTTCTGCGTCACAATTTGAGGCGACGAACTACTAGTTCTAACAACAGCCCACTTTGTCCGCTCACCTAGCGGCTGGACGGCAGGCAAAGTGGTCCTAAGTACTTTTGGGGAGGTGCGCAGGTATGCAACGGGAGCTGGATGTCGGGGTTGCGCGGGTCAAGGTGAACCGGCTGCGGCTCCGCTTGGCCGAGCTGGACCGCCAGGTGGGTGTTCTTGACCGACTGGTTGGCCAAGTGGTGAAGCTTGCTTTGGAGCTGTATGAGGCACAGGCGTGGAAGGCCTTTGGGCTGAGTACGTGGGCCGAGTTGGTGGAGGCTGAGCGGCTGGTCCTTCCACGTCTGGGAGGCAGCGCCCGGGTCAATGTCGCCATGGAGCTTGCGGCCGGAAATTTGTCGTTGCGTGCCATCGCCCCCGTCCTTGGCATATCCCACGGGACAGTAAAGACCCTGCTCGCGAAGGGAATCGCAGAAGGTGGAACGCTACCGCCTGTGACACTGTCGCTGGACGGCAAAAGACGCCCGAGTGCCCGCGTTGTACCAATCAATGTGATCGCAGGCGAACTGGTCCACGCTGATTCCAGCCCTGAATCCGACTCCGATTCCAACGCGGGAGTCTTCGATGTCGAGGGCTTCCTGGCGGATGTCGGCGCTTTGGGCGTGGATCACGGTCCTTCCGACGCGGCCGTGCTGGCTGAACTGCACCTGCGGGAGCTCATGGACTCCATCCGGAATATGGGGGCCTCGGAGCTTGTAGTGCAGCGGCTGCCCGAGGCGCATCCCGCACGACGACGCCGGCTGGCCGCCCAGTTCCACGCCGCCGCGGAACTAATGAGCGATGTTGCTAAGCAGTGGGGCGTTGCAGCGTGAGTCCCGGAGTCCGTAGCCGGTTTTCGACGCCAGACGAACGGGACGCCCTTCTGAGGGACCTGGTGGAAAGATGGCAGCGAGAGGGCCGGGACGGCCCGTCGACCAGCGAGCTGTTCGGCTCGTTTCTTCCGGCGCTGTTGTCCGGTTTCCAGCACGAGTTCCCCTCGATTGCCCCCGAGGACGCCCTGTTCTACGCCACGGAAGTTCTTTGCGACAGCGGAATCCCTGCGGACGTCCCGGCCTGTGCCTGGCTTCTTACGGTGGTCCGCAATGGGCTGCGAACCTGGACGGTCACCCAACGCCACTGGCTCTCGGAGCGGGATGTGCGGGACGGCGTGTGGGCGCATCTGAAGAAGAACCAGGATCTGGGGGAGGGGACGCCGCTGGTATCGGTGTATGGACAGGAGTGCGAGTGGCCCCCGATTCCCCTGGCTATGACGCCCATGCCCGCCGGTTCATCGCCTCTCTGGCAGGAACTGAGGGCGTTGCTTGTCCGTGCCGGCTGGGATCGCGACGTCGCCGAGCACGGCCTGCAGGTGATCGAACAACGGGCGTCCCAACACCTTGAGGAGATCTCCTTCGGACCAGAGCCGGGGCCCGCGCTCTCCCGGTTGGAAACGAACAGGGTGTTGAGCTGCGTGCCCAGGGGCCACAAGAGGGCGCTCGTGGACTTCGTCTGCAGCGAACGCGGCTACCTCTGGGGCCGCCTCCACGGAATTTCCCCCGTCAACGCCCTTGCCCTGCCCGGGGTTCGCGAGGCGTTGGAATCGCTTGTCTGGAACAAGGCGAGGCCCAAGAACTCTCGGACGAGGAGCTACGCGTCCCGAAATATGCATTCCTGTGAGGACATCCCTGCGTGACAGGGCCATCTCGTTCTGGACTGGAGTGGTGGGTCATGGCCAGGGGACTGCGGTGACCACGGTGTTGTTGGCGAACTGGGCTTGCCCGTCCATTGGCACGAAGGGGCTGGCAAGATCACACGTGACGACCCTCAGTAGGTGTGGGCCCTCGGTGGCAAAGGCATCTGCGGGCAAGGACGTTTTGGCCAGCGATTCGAGCCCGACGATCTTGTACCGGCACGTCACGCCGGCCTTGTCGGATAGGTAGAGGGGCATGCCCTTGGTCACGTGTGCGAGGGAAGCCATCGGCGCCAACGACCCATCCCGGAAGTTGACGTGCCCGGCCAGCAGGGTCGAGCCCTTCGTGGCACACCCAGCGGCGGACCCTATGTAGCGGGCGGCTTTGGAAGCATCCGGGACCACCAGGTAGCCGGAATCGTCACGGCCTTCGTCTACGAGCCCTACTTCGAGGTCCACGCCCGGGATGGAGAGCGTGCCAGGACGAAGGCTGGGGATCGCAGCCGGGCCAATGTAGGTGTCCGGTTCGGCGGAAGTAAACGCCGACAGGACAGGTATCGGTTGAGCCGGCGGGGGAGCGGGCGGCGCTGTGAAAGCCAGGACGCCTGCGGTGGCTCCGGCCACGCCAAACGAAGCCACGGCTGTCAGTGCAACCCGGTTCCGGCGGGTGCGGGAATGGTTGCGGGTTTGAATCATCGGAATTTCCTTGGTTGTTAGGCGGGGCACCCGGTGATCAGCCTGGGTGGCTGGATCGGGGTGCCCCGCGTCAATTTGGCGGGGCCCGCCAAGGGGTGTTACTCGGGGTGTTCGTCCGGGTACTCGTCAGGTGTTTTCGCTCCTCGGTTATCGAAGCGCCTGCGGTAGAACAGCCCAGCTCCTGCGAGGAGAGCCAGTGCGAGAGTGCTGGCGCCTGCGGTCAGCAGCGGCCCGTTCGGCCCGGCCTCCGGTGCAGACGTCGGCGCAAAGCCGGTGTTGATCATAAGGGCCGGCTTGTTCGGTGTAACGGTGACTGTTTCGGGGAGGGCGATGATGGTCTCGTTCTTTTCGCCGCAGTTGCCCTTGTGCAGCTGCGCTGTGAATGGTCCCTTGCCTTGGCCTTTGTCGATGGTCAGATTGAGCTCCTCGACGTACCCGTAGGTGCCTTTGTGGGCGATGGTGTGGCCCGGGTAGGTGATTTCACCCGTTGTAGTGACGTCCTGGTCCGTGGAGGTCCAGGTGGGGTTGGCGCAGACGGCCTGGGCGGATCCGTCGGTCGAATCGTCGAATTTGTACTGGTTCACTTTGGTGGTGACTTTGATGCCGGTGCCGGAAGGGATGGTGCCCGAGATCATTCCGATGTCGTGAGCCACGAGCGGCACGGTGCCGTTCTCGGAGGCTTTGGTGACAATCGAAGGTTTCTCGACCGGGACGGTTTCGTTGGGCAGCAGTTCCTTGCCGTCCCATGCCATGGTGGACTCGGTAGGGTTGATCTTCTCGGAGAAGTACAGGTTGGCTGTCTGGCCTTTGGCCCACTTCTCGACGACGATCTTTTCCCATGGAACCTCGACGGCGGCGGTCCTGAATTCGCCGTTGCCGGTGACCTTCGTCGTCACGGTACCGATGACCTCGGCATCGGCCGGGGCGGCGTCGGTGCCGCCGGCAACCGGGGAGGCGGAGGTCAGGACCAGATCCGTTGTCACGGAGAGTTCTTTTCCGGGCTCGTTGCCGGTCACGGTGACGACGTCGTGGACCTTGCCGTTTTCAATGATCGATGCCTTGGTCGCGACCTCGGGCTGGTATTTCTGGATCGTCTCCTCGTTCGGGTCGTTGAAGCCTGCCGTCCAATCAGCACGGAAGTACTGCTGCAGTTCCGCGGGCTGGGCCGCCTTGGAGAAGCGGGCCACCGGGTAGTAATAGCCGGCCTTGTCCGCCGTTTTGTCAGCGGTCACCGTGATGTCGCCGGGTCCCGTCGCAGTGCCCGTCCCGGAGGCAACCTTCACCGCGGTGGAAGGGACTTGGGCGGCCGGGGTGAGTTTGACCTGGCTGTAGTACCAGTCGACGTCGAAGCGGGCCGGTACGCTACCGCCGTCCACGAACGCCCAGTCATTGGTGTTTCCCGTGGACGTGTTCACGTGCAGGACGTCCACCAGGGGCTGGCCGCCCTCCGCATATCGGCGAGCGGTCGAGCTCGCTATGGGCTGAAAATCGATGATCACTTTGGCATCGGCCGACGTTCCCGCGACGGGTCGGGCCCCGCCGGCAACGAGAAGGTTCTGGAACCCGGGCACCGAATAGGTTGTGGCTGACACCCCGGGTGCGTCGATTGTCAGTGTGACGGACACTGTTCCGTTTCCGGTAGCCGCGAAGCTGAGTTGATCTCCGGTACCGAGGTTGACTGCCTGGGAGTTCGTTCCTGACCACACCGCAGGGCCGTTCAGAACAGCGCGGGCCGGGAAGCCGCTCAGCTTGTTTCCGACCGCGGAAACCAGTTCCGTCGAGGTCACTGTCCCGCCGCGACCGCTAGCGTCCACCGAGAGTTTTGGTTGGGCGGAATACGGACCGGAATTGGCCCGGGCGTCGGCCAGCATCGCGGCGGACTGTGCGCGGACGGCGGGCATCTGCGGATCAGATGAGTCCCGGAGATTAGCGTAGGGAGCCCCGTTGCCGTTCCACGGCGCGTTGAACTTCGGGTCGGCTTCTTGGTGAGCGAGATAAGCCAGTGCGGGGTGGTTGGCAGGGTCACCCTGGTATTTCTGGATCGCGTAGTTGAGTTGCGGGTTACCCAGGGAGCCCACCGCCCCGGATCCGGCCGGGCCGGCCGGGATGCCGACGTCGAAGCAGAACGCCGTGGGACCTCCGGCGGCTCCGTTCAAGTTCAGGGATCCCAGCCACATCGACCAATCCCCAAACGCCCTGGCCGGCGGAGCCTTGACGGTGATGCCCGATTGGTGCATGCCCGGCAGGTCAGTTGCGGCGTGCGCGGCAGGCACAGTCAAAATGCCACCGGTCCCGACGGCGGACAGGGTCAGTGCGCCGGCGGCTGCCAGGGCGCCGGTCTTGTAGAACGCCCGCCAGTTCCTTGCCCGTCCCGGCGGGTTGCCGGGGCCTCGTTCGAATCTTCTTTGGCTCACTTATATCCCCTTCTCTTCAACCGCGCCCATAGACGCGATGACCACGCTTCGGGTGGTCCTGTATGTAGAGAGCCGGACTAATCGCAGTCCGAGAGAAGGGTTTGGTTTCAGCTGTCGGTTTTTGAAGGAGACATTTTTCAGAGCCTTCAACTGTCAAAAATTTGACAGTTGAACCCCTGGATTTGCGCGGACTTTTTTCATATTGCCAAGGACATCAGGCTGGTGTTTCCGGTAGTCGGCATGGCGGGCAGGAAGTCCATGTCCTTCGCGGAAGCCGTGGCCAAAGCGGCCTCGATCACGGTAACCCGGCGGTGTGAGTACCTGTGGTTTTTGTGAGTTTGGTCCGGGGGAGTAGCCAAGGGATTCGGCCGATGAGGGCCACGGGTGTGAGTTTGGCGCGTTCGCACAAGTTCCGAGCCGTGCGCCGTGGTGGTGAACAACTTGCTAAAGACGGGTTGTGAGCTGTTGTCCGAAGACGGTTGCATCGCCAGCGGAAAGCGCCGGTTCGATCAAGGATCGGGAATTCTTGTCTGTTCTCAATGCAGTTATCAGTCGCGACGTCGGAACTGACAGATTGGATGAGACGACATCCGGCTCGATTCGTCTCATCCGGGTTGTTGGCTCCGTGTGTTGGCCATGCCGCGGGCAGTTCGGTTCCTGCGGAAGTCCGGCGGACGGCAGCGATCTCAACAACTCACAAGTTCTTGGAACCGATTCCATTCCCGTTGTTTTAACGCCGATAATCTACATTATGTAAAGTAGAAGTGATTCGGTTGCGGAATTTGCAGATTAGGACCCGTTGTTGATACCCCCCCGGTTCCGGGCGCGTAGACCCCCGCTTCTCCCAAGCGCACAGTCGCAACCAAGCTGCCAACAAAATCCAGTGACAAAGCCCTCCGCCCACGTATACGCTCCGATCAGCTTCAATCTTCAGGGGGTTCGATGAAGCATTCACGATTGTGGCAAATCAGTTTTTGGCTGCTATTTTCCGGCCTGCTAATGACTTCTTGTGCATCCGGTCCGGTGGGCAAGTCAGGGACTGACGTCGCAACGCCCACCCCGAACGTTGCCACGCCTCCCCTGGCGACATGTAAGCCATTCCTGCCGTCCGCGCCATGTTCGCAATTCGTCAGCATTTTGGGGACATCCAACGGCGTCAACCTGCCGTGGGTGGCGGCAGGCGGGTTGAGGGTGGAACTGTATTCCGTCAACGGGGTGCTTCAATTCGCGGCGAAAACCCCTTGCAATCCGATCAGTGGACCGGCGACGATCACAGGAAACACCCTCACACTCGGCAAACTCGCAGCGGGGGCAATGGGCTGCGCCGGCGAGTCTTCTGCGCAGGAGCAATGGGTCACGCAATTCCTAAGTCGCCCCATTGAAATGTCGTTCGTCCAAGACACTCTGACCTGGACGAGCGGAGGGGACACCCTCCGCTTCAAAACCAAATAGCAGCCGCTCGTTTCAGCTTTAGCATGCCTCCAGGCGGGATGCCCTGCGGGGGCGCCGCCCGTCCATCACGGGCTCCTCCCCCACCAGGTTCCAAACCGCGCACGTTTGGAGTCCATATTCACGTCGGAACGGTTGTTGCACGGCAGCTGCCTCAGAACACATCCTCCGGTTCCGCCGTGGACGTTGCGTATCCCGGACGCCCGGCCGGTCGGTAAGTCTGGATGGTGATGCCACGGGATGTCGTCCGCGAGTTGACCAGCTCGAGTGCGAGGTCCGGACCGGTTTCAGGGAACAACCGTGTGCCCTGGCCGACGACCACGGGATAAGTGAGCAAATCGAGCTGGTCCACCAGGTTGTTGGCGAGTAGCCATCGGACCAGGACGCCGCTGCCCGGGACCAGCAGCTCGCCGTCGTGATCCGCTTTCAGCTCAGCGATCGTTGTGGCGAGGTCGCCGGCCAGGACCGTGGTGCCCGACCATTGCGGGTCGGTGAGGCTGGAAGACACCACGTACTTGGGTCGGCTGTTCAACGCGGCCGCGATCGGGTTGGTGCTCGGATCGATCATCGCTCCCCAATAAGGGGCGAAGATCTCGTACGTGCGCCGCCCGAAGAGGAACGCGGACGCAGCGCCGTAAACCTGGCTGAGGTAGTCCCCCGTTTCTGAATCGAGAAGCGGGATCGCCCATCCCCCGCGGTCAAAGCCGCCTCTGCGATCTTCGTCGGCTCCCCCCAAGCCCTGCATCACGCCGTCCACCGAGACGTTTGTCGTCGTCGTCAACCTCATGTCGTTTCACCCCGTCGAACAACGGTCGCGGACCCCTTCCGGACCCACGCTACTTGCCCTCATTGTCCCAAGTGTCAACGCCCTTGTCCGGGTACCGCCGTCGAACGACGCCGACTCCGTGCGACGATAACCGGATGGAACAGACACCGGATGTACTCCGCTATGCCGCCTTTACCGCCACGCCCGACGGCGGAAATCCGGCGGGAGTCGTCCTCGACGCAAGGAGCCTCGACGACGCCGGGATGCAGGCCATCGCTTCTGACATCGGTTACGCGGAAACGGTCTTTGTCACCGAGATCGCCGTTGACGGGGACACCCGCCGAAACCGTGTGCGGTACTTCTCCCCCATCGCCGAGGTACCGTTTTGCGGCCACGCGACCATCGCTTTGGCTGTCGCGCTGTCAGGACGCGACGGTGCGGGAACCTTTGTGTTCGATACGGCGGTTGGGCCAGTGGTGATCGGGACGGCGTTACGCGGCGCTACTGTGACAGCAAGCTTCACGAGCGTGGAGCCGCGAATCGCCGAGTTCGCCGACGGCGTTCTGGACTCCCTGCTCGGATTGCTCGGCGTGGGCCAAGGCGAATTGCACCCGGGCTACCCTCCGATGGTCGCCTTTGCAGGAAACTGGCACCCCATTCTCGTCTTCGCCGAACGCAGCACCTTCGACTCCTTCGCTTTCGACCCGGATGCCATGCGCGCGCTGATGGATGCCAAGGGTTGGGCCGGCACCGTCACGACGCTCTGCGAGATCGGTCGCGGCGAGTTCGACTCGCGCAACCTGTTCCCAGTAGGAACCATCGCTGAGGATCCCGCGACAGGGTCAGCCGCCGCGGCTTTCGGCGCATACCTCCGGCTGCTTTCGCTCGTGGAGACGCCAAGCCGGGTCATTGTCCATCAAGGCAGCCACGTCGGCCGCCCGAGCGTCCTTACCGTCGACATTCCGTCCCAGGGCGGGATCGTCGTCAGTGGCGAAGCCGTGGAGATTGCCGAGCCCTCATAAGCAATCCAGGCCCGGCCAAAAAAATAGTAAGGTTACCTTTTCAGTTTGCCTTACTATCTGGTAGCGTCGTTGTTATGAACCCCACCCCGGATGCGGACGCGGCAGGAACGCTCGAAGCTGCCGCCGAGCTTCGTGTCCTCATTGGCCAGTTGACCCGACGGCTGCGTGAGCAGTCCCAAGTGGACAACCTGACGAATGCGCAAAAGGCCGTGCTGATCCACTTGGAGCGGGACGGCCGGGCCACGTTGTCCGCGCTGGCCCGAGCCGAGGGAATGCGTCCCCAATCCATGGGGGCTATCATTTCCGCCCTTTCCAGCGCGGGACTCGTTGAGAGTGGACCTGATCCGGCCGATGGCCGTCAGCGGATCCTGTCCTTGACAGCCGAGGCCCGTGAGAGCATCAGCGCCAGCCGGGCGGCCAAAGCCGATTGGCTTTACCGCACCATCCTGTCCAAACTCACGCC
Organism: Arthrobacter sp. SRS-W-1-2016; assembly: GCF_002009585.1. NCBI lineage: Bacteria > Bacillati > Actinomycetota > Actinomycetes > Micrococcales > Micrococcaceae > Arthrobacter > Arthrobacter sp. SRS-W-1-2016. The sequence goes on from NZ_MTPV01000076.1 coordinate 69,652, forward strand.
GGACGAGCGGGAACAATTGCCCGGCGCCGTTCACCTACTCAAACGCCTTTTGGAGCCGTGATACACATGACCATCACCACGTTGGACCCACAGACAGCCCTGATCGTTATTGACCTTCAGCGGGGTATTGTTGCCTCCCCGAAAGCCCACCCGCTCGAGCCGATTGTGCAGAATTCCGCAGCCCTGGCTGATGCCTTCCGCAGCCACGGACTGCCCGTGGTGCTGGTAAATGTCACCGGCGGCGCGCCGGGCCGGACAGATCAAGGCAGCACCGCGGGAAGGGAGTTCCCCGCCGATTTCGCCGAGCTGCTGCCTGAACTGAACCAGCACCCAAGCGATCACCTTGTGACGAAGAAGACATGGGGCGCCTTCACCAACACTGGCCTTGGCGAACTCCTGGAGGACCTCGGTGTCACCCACGTTGTGCTGACCGGTGTTGCCACAAGCATTGGCGTGGAATCCACCGCGCGGAGCGCCCACGAATCCGGCCTCAATGTCACCTTGGCCCTGGACGCTATGACCGATATGAACATGAACGCCCACGAGAACTCCCTCACGACGATATTCCCCCGGCTGGGCGAGACCGGAACGACCCAAGAAATCCTGGACGTGCTCAAAGCCTCCCGGTCGTGACAGCGCGGGACCCCGCCCCAGCATCGAGTCCGTCCGCTGACGTGGCCAACCAGCCGCGGAACCCGGCCGGTGCTCCGGCTTCCGAACAAGGGCAACGGCACTCGAACCCGCTGGGCTGGAGGTTCACGGCACCGCTGCTGCTTGGCTCCACCCTGAACCCGATCAACAGTTCGATGATCGCCACCGCGCTGGTCGGCATCGGGGCAGACTTTCGCTCAAGTCCGGGAGCCACCGCCGGGCTCATATCCGTCTTGTATCTGTGCAGCGCGGTGGCCCAACCGACCATGGGGAAACTCTCCGTCGTCTTTGGGCCCAGGCGGGTCTTCCTCTCCGGCGTGGCTATCCTTCTGGCGGCCGGAGTTGTCGGAGTGCTTGCCCCGAATCTCGGGGTGCTGCTCATTTCACGGGCACTCATCGGCGTCGGGACCTCAGCGTGCTACCCGACGGCGATGGCGCTCGTCCGCCGGCGGGCCGACGAGTCCGGCATCGGCGTACCGGGCCGCGTCCTGGGCAACTTTTCGATCGCGGCCCAAGTGACCGCCGTCGTCGGCCTGCCTCTGGGCGGGGTACTGGCGGGCGCGTTCGGCTGGCGGGCATTGTTCGCGGTCAACATACCGCTGGCCCTCCTGGCATTCACTTTCACTTTGCTCGGAGTGGCCAAGGACGCGCCGGTCCGCAAACAGGGCTTGGGCAGCCTGCTCACCATGCTGGACCTGCCCGGGATAGCCCTCTTCGCCGGTGCAATCGTCTCGCTGCTGGTGTTCCTTTCGGCGCTCACGACGCCGGCCTGGTGGCTTGCCGCGCTGGCCGTGGTGCTGGCGGGAGCGCTGCTGGTGCGGGAACGCCAGGCACGCAGCCCGCTGATCGACGTCCGGATGCTGGGCGCGAACCGAGCGCTGCAGCGTACGTACCTGCGTTCGATCCTGGCCGCGTTGGCTACATACACATCGATGTATGGCGCCAGCCAGTGGATGGAACAAAGCATGGGGCTGCACGCCGCGACCGTGGGTCTGATTCTGATCCCGCTGAGCCTGCTGAGCATCGTCGTAGCGCGGGTCGTCTCCGGCCGCGCCTGGGTCCGTTGGCCTTTGATCCTTGCCGGTGTCGCTTTGACGCTCTCCGCAGGAGTGATGCTGCTGGTGAACCACGGCTCCAGCGTTGCGTTGCTCATCGGAATGACCCTGCTGCTGGGCCTGACCAACGGCTTCAGCAGTTTCGCCAATCAGGCGGCGTTGTACCTGCAAACGACTGCCGCGGAGATCGCGGTGGCCTCGGGATTGCTGCGGACGTCGATGTACCTGGGCGCGATCGGGTCCTCCAGCGTCATCGGCATCGCCTTCGGACCGTCGGCCACCGACGCAGGCTTCCATACTTTGGCCTGGATCCTGGTCGCCATCGGGGCATCGATGGTGCTCCTGACAGCGTTTGATCGCAGCGTTCCGGCCGTCGCCGCCGAGCATTGACACCGACGGCGGGTGGTCACCCTCCCGCTCAACCTGGCGTTGACCGCCGTATTCCTCTCCTTGGTCTTTGCCCTTCAGGCGCACCGCGACAGCGGTGTCAGCTTGCTCCCCGGCCGCCTTGGCCGCGGCCAGACCTGGCGGCTGCAACGGCGACTACCGTGTGCTCTTCCCGAAAGGGCGCGACGATCGCAATCGATGATGCACAGGTGTGCGTTGTTCTCTTTCAGCTGTTCGCCGAAACCGCGGTCCCCAGGCCAAGGGCCGTAAGGATCGCGGCGGAGCTCCGTTCGAGTGCTTTCGTCACAGATGGCTTCTTTAGCCAGAGAACGGCCTTGGTGGCCACCACAGACAGGATTCCCAGGTAAAGCATCGAAATAGCGAAGTCGATCACTCCGAGGATCATCGTCAGTCCAAGGGACGCCTCCCCGGGAGGAAGGAACTGCGGCACCACGGCGAGGAAAAACAGGCCCACCTTGGGGTTCAGCATGCACGAAACAAGCCCTGCGAAGAAGCTCGAGCGCAGCGTGGGGCCGGCCCAAGGGTGGTTCTCTTCCTGGTGGGCTGGTTGCCCGCGCCGGCTGTGGATAAAGGCACTGACCCCCAGGTAAACCAAGTAAAGGCCGCCGATGATCTTCACCACCCTGTACGCCTCGGCCGACTGCTCCAGGAGGGCCGCCAGTCCAATGCCGACAAGCCCTGCCCAGAAGATGCTGCCCAACGAGGAACCGAGACCGGCCGAGAGGCCGGCTTTGACGTTCGACAGGCTGTACCTCAGGACGAGGAACGAGTCAGGGCCTGGAGTAAGGGCCAGGATCACGCACAACCCGGTGAACGCCGCTAGTGAGCTCAGAGTCATGTTCCTATTGAATCATCGCGCGGCATTTGGACCGTGTACCGCGGGCCTCACGGAACCTTCCCAGAGCCCCCGGCTACAATAGGGCCGTCCGTATTTCCCCTGGAGAGGTAGTTCCCCTTTTGGTCACTCGCCACGATGCACCCAGCCCGGAGCCGGGCCAGTCGCTCCCTGTCGCCTATCCGGGCCAGGGAAAGCTGGCTGCCCGCAGCCGGCGGTTCAGCTTTCGTCGTTCGCCCCGCTGGTTCAAAATCACCAGCGCCGCAGTGGCTGTCCTGCTGATCGCAGTCATCGCGTTTGGAGGGTATTGGGTATGGCGCCTTCAGGCCAACATCTCGTCGTCCGCACTCGGCGCTGGTGGCATCAGGACGGAAGGGCCGGTTGACGACAGCAAGGACCGCCTGCAAATCCTCGTTCTGGGTACCGATACCAGGAGCGGCAAGAACGGGCAGTTCGGCACCACAGACCAGTCCTCCGGCTACGGCCAATCGGACGTCATGATGCTGCTGGACATTTCCGCGGACAACAACCATGTCAATGTGATCAGCTTCCCCCGCGACTTGTTGGTCGACGTGCCGGCTTGCACTGACAACAAGACCGGCAAGCAATACCCCGAACGGCAAAATGCGATGATCAACAGTGCGATGGCCGAGGCCGGCATCGGCTGCGCTGTTGACACCGTCAACAAGCTCACGGGTTTGGAGGTTGACCACTTCATGATGGCCGACTTCAATGCAGTGACCGAACTGTCCAAGGCCGTCGGCGGCGTCGACGTCTGTGTGAGTACTGCAGTCAACGACCCCGACTCCGGGCTGCATTTGCCTAAGGGCACTTCGCAGGTGGAAGGTGACCAGGCACTTGCGTTCCTGCGCACGCGCCATGCATTTTCCGACGGCGGGGACCTCGGACGGATCAAGGCGCAGCAATCGTTCCTCGGTTCCCTCGTGCGGAAGCTCAAGGCTGACGGAACGCTCGGCAACCCCCAGAAGATGCTCAGCATCGCCGACACAGTCACGAAGAACCTCACCGTCGATGACGGACTCGCCTCGGTTCCGGCCCTGTTGACCATCGCGGGCAGGCTCAAGAATATTGACCCGGCCAAGGTCAACTTCATCACGGTGCCCAACGTCCCGGCCGCGTCCGATCCCAACCGGCTCGACCTCGACCAACCGGCGGCGAGCAACTTCTTCGCTGCCCTGACGAAGAGCCCCGATCTCAGCCAGCCCGCACCAAGCGCCGCGGCGTCCCCGGCTCCATCCACTGCAACGTCGAAAGCCGGTTACGACAAGGCCCTTCAACCGATCACCGTCGCCAATGGAACAGGCGTGACCGGCAGGAGCCAGGAGATCGGATCGATTCTCTCCGCCGGAGGCTTCACGAAACTGGCCAGGATCCAAGCCGATGCCAGGCCACAGACAATGGTCTACTACGGTGCGGGCTTTGCCGATGTTGCAGCGGACGTCGCCGCGATGTTCGGGTTGCCCGCGACGAGCGTGCAGCAGGTAGCGAGTGTCCAGGGAGTGCAGCTCTACGCCGGGCAGGACTTCGCCACCGGGGACAAGCCGACACTTCCGGCCCCCAAGCCCAACGATGTGGTTGCCCAGACCGCTCAAGACCAGACCTGCCAGACAACCAACCCGGTCGGATAGCCGGAAGACAGAGCGCCCTCCGCCTCGCAATGCGTGGCGGAGGGCGCTTTCTGTTTTCTTGCTACTGAGGCTGCTCGCCCGAAACGTTGACCAGCCAGGCAATGCCGAACTTATCCGTCAACATCCCGAAGATGTCGCCCCACGGCGCCTTCTCCAGTGGAACGGTGATCGTGCCGCCGTCGGCCAGTCCGTTCCAATAGCCGCGAAGTTCTGCTTCGTCGTCACCGCTGAGCGACACCGAGATGTTGTTTCCCGGACTGTAATCCATGCTGTTGGGGGTGTCTGCGGCCATGAGCTGCAATCCGTTGTCTGTTTTGAGCGCGGAGTGCATGATCTTGTCGCCCTCGGCGGGGTCTTCGCTCGCGTGGAACTCGGCGAAGGTGCTTTGGGTCAGCTCGCCTCCGAAGACCGACTGGTAGAAGGCCATGGCCTCCTTGGCGTTGTCCCGAAAGCTGATGTACGGGTTGAGGTTCGTGGTCATTACATGGCTCCTCAGTGTTCAGGGCAGCACGATCAGCTACCTTTTCGTCATGCTAACAGCGCCGGCTGCGCCCATCCACAGCCCAAAATTACCGCGCCCGACGGCGGCTGTCCCGGTTCCTGGACGATCCTTGTCCCGAAGGCGCGGAGTTCTTCAACAACGGGCCGGAGATCGGTACGCCAAGTAAAACGCCGCTGCCCGGTCGAGGTCGCTGGCTCGCCGGACAACGTGGATCAACCTCATGGTGTACCTCCGGGGATTGCGGGTCGATTCACGTGTGGTGGCCACATCTTCCGCGGTACTCAATTCCGGTTCAAGAGCCTGCCGGCATGCGGAGGGCCTTCAGTTCGAGTTCGGCTTCGCTGCGGGATATGGTCGTTTCCATGCCTGCCGCAAAATCGACCCTGGTCCGCACTGCCCTCATCGCCGGATTGGCCGACGCCATTCTCATCCTTGTTTTCGCGGCCATCGGCCGCGACGCGCACCAACGCGCCGACGTCCTGACAGGGGTCTTTTCCACGGCCTGGCCCTTCCTTGCCGGTGCGGCGATCGGCTGGCTCGCCGCGAGGGTCTGGCGGGCACCGTTCCAGACCTGGCCGGCCGGCGTCGCCGTGTGGATTGGAACCGTGGCCGGGGGCATGCTCCTGCGTGCGGCCACCGGGCAGACCGTGGTGATCGCCTTCATTATCGTCGCCCTCATCAGCTTGGCGATCCTGCTGCTCGGCTACCGCGCTGTGATCGCCCTGGTAGTGCGGGTCCGTCGGCGGAGCCGCCAGTCCTGAGCGCCCGCCGATGTACTAGGCTTGCTACGTCCATCGCCGCACTTCGGAAAGGCCGCCCCAGTGATCACCGCTTTTGTCCTGATCAAGACCGACGCTTCACGCATCCCGGAGACGGCCGAGGAGATCTCCGCCATCCAGGGGATCAGCGAGGTCTACTCCGTCACCGGGGAATGGGACCTTATTGCCGTGGCGCGCGTGGCGAAGCATGAGGAATTGGCGGATGTCATCGCCGACAAGCTCTCCAAGGTCCCCGCAGTGGTTCACACCACCACGCACATTGCCTTCCGCGCCTACTCGCAGCACGATCTGGACGCCGCGTTCTCGCTGGGCTTCGAGCAGTAACCGCCGGCAGCCCGGCGCCTACCTTTGGGTGAGCCCTACCCACGTGCCGAGGACCCGGGCAGCTGCTCCCGAGTCGACGGACTCCGCAGCGCGCAGCCAGGCCGATTTCATGCGGTCCAGGAAGGGGCCGTCGGCAGCAGTCTCGTAGGCCACCAAGCCTGCGGCAGCGTTGAGCAAGACGGCATCCCGGACCGGACCTGCCTTCCCGCCAAGCACTTCGCGCACGACGGCGGCATTCTCCGCGGCGTTGCCGCCTCGAAGATCGGCGACGGTCGCCGGAGCAATCCCAAGATCTGACGGCGAGAACCGCTGTTCGGTGACCTGCCCGTTGCGGATTTCCCACACCGTGGACGGACCTGTGGTGGTGAGTTCATCGAGGCCGTCTTCCCCGCGGAAAACCAAACCCCGGCTCCCCCGGCGTGCCAAGACGCCGGCAATCAGCGGAGCCATGGTGGCGTTGGCAACACCCACGGCTGAAGCCTGGACATGGGCGGGGTTGGTCATCGGACCCAGGAAATTGAAGGCGGTGGGAACGCCAAGTTCAGCCCGTACAACACCGGTATGCCGGAAGGACGGGTGGAATACCTGGGCGAAGCAAAAAGTGATCCCTGCCTCTTCGGCGTTGCGGGCGACGCGCTCGATCGGCAAGTCAAGCCTCACGCCCAAGGCTTCCAGGACATCGGCGGAGCCCGACGACGACGATGCGGCGCGGTTCCCGTGCTTTACGACCCGCGCTCCCGCGCCGGCCGCCACAAGGGCAGCCATCGTCGAGATGTTGACCGTGTTGAGTCGATCGCCGCCGGTGCCCACAATGTCCAGCTTTTCGCCCGGGATGCTCACGGCTTTGGCGTTGGACAGCATCGCCTCGACCAGTCCGGTGACTTCCTCCACGGTTTCGCCCTTGGCGCGCAGGGCAACCAGGAAACCGGCGATCTGGGACGGGGCGGCCTCCCCGGACATGATCGTGTTCATGGCCCATGCCGTGTTCTCGACCGTGAGGTCATGCCCGTTGATCAAGGCAGAGATGAGTCCGGGCCACGAGTTGCTTGCCTGCTGTGCAGATGCCTGTGAAGTCACCACTTGATGCTAGCGATCCACCGTGCTCCGTGACCAATGCGAAGGAGGTCGGGAACTTTTCCGCGCGAATTCGCGTGTTTGTAGAAAAAGTCTCCCCAAATGGCGGTTCGCATTGGGAAGTCCGGACTTTTACAGACATAATGTCCTTGTGACATCTGCGACCCATGCCCCCAGTACCCCGGCGCACCCGACGCTGAATCGCCCCAATTTGGTTTCCGTTGGAACCGTTGTGTGGCTTTCCAGTGAGTTGATGTTCTTCGCCGGTCTCTTCGCCATGTACTTCACGCTGCGTTCCACGTCAGGCGCGTTGTGGGCGGACGAAACCGGCAAGCTCAACTTCCCGTTTGCGCTTGTAAACACGATCGTCCTTGTGTCAAGTTCCTTCACTTGCCAGATGGGCGTCTTCGCCGCCGAGCGACTTGAACCGCGCCGTCGAGGCGGTGTGCTGCAGTTCACCCGCTGGGGCATGAACGAATGGTTCCTCCTGACGTTCATCATGGGCGCCATCTTCGTTGCCGGCCAGAGCACGGAATACGCCATGCTTGTGTCCGAGCACGTTACGCTCTCCGCCAACGCCTACGGTTCCGCTTTCTACATGACTACCGGCTTCCACGGCCTGCACGTCATCGGCGGCCTCATCGCCTTCCTGTTCATCATTGGCCGCGCATACGCCGCCAAGAAGTTCGGACACTTTGAAGCGACCTCGGCAATCGTCACCTCGTACTATTGGCACTTCGTGGATGTTGTGTGGATCGGCCTCTTCCTGGTCATCTACGTCCTGAAGTAGCCCGGCACCGACTCTTGTTCCACAAGAGGATGAATTTTAAAGAAGCGGCTCACGGAGCCGACGCAGGATCGAATAAAGGAACCACCACGTGAAGGCACTCTCGCAGAAGCGACGTCATCCACTGGCAGCAATTGCGCTGCTGTTGCTGGGACTCCTCGTCACTGGTGGGCTTTACGCCGTTGCCACAACGGTCAACCAGGCGAAGGCAGACACCACTACCTTCAGCGCCAGCGACGCCCAGGAGGGCGGCAAGCTCTTCGCCGCAAACTGCGCCACCTGCCACGGCATGGGCGCAAGCGGAACCAAGGACGCTCCGTCGCTGGTCGGCGTGGGTGCTGCTGCAGTTGACTTCCAGGTTGGCACCGGCCGTATGCCCATGCAGATGAACGGACCCCAGGCCCAGGAAAAGCCAAGGCAGTTCAACGACCAGCAGACTCAGCAGCTCGCGGCTTACGTCGCCTCGCTGGGTGCTGGTCCGGCAATTCCCGACGCATCGCTGCTCGACGAAAAGGGTGACGCCGCGAAGGGTGGCGAGCTCTTCCGCGTCAACTGCGCTATGTGCCACAACGCTGCCGCAGCCGGCGGTGCCTTGACCCGTGGAAAGTTCGCTCCGGCGTTGGCCGGGGTTTCGGGACAGCACATCTACGAAGCCATGGCCACTGGTCCGCAGAACATGCCCGTCTTCAACGACGCCAACATCTCTCCTGAGGGCAAGCGCGACATCATCACCTTCCTGAAGACGATCGAAGCCAACGGGTCGCCGGGCGGAAACGACCTCGGATCCCTGGGTCCGGTTTCCGAAGGTCTCTTCGTCTGGGTCGCAGGCCTCGGCGTCATCATCGCCTTCACCATCTGGCTGACGTCCCGCACGTCATAGCCCGGACGCACTAAGAACTTCTGCTGTCCCCACAGCAGTTTGAATTGAACATTAACCCGGTTAAGGCCGGGACAACGAGAGAAGGATGAGGCGAATTATGGGCAACCATAGTGACGGCAGTCCGAACCACTCGGGCACCGTAGCTACGGCTGGTCAGAATGATGTGGAGAAGTTCCAGGATCCTGGGCTCCCTCCGCACCGTTTGCGCCTGGCTGACACGGATCCGAGAGCCGCTAAGCGAGCCGAACGACAGGTAGCCATACTCTTTGGCATCTCTGTCATCGGCACGGTGATCTTCCTGGTGTCGTACTTTGCCATCGATCTGCACACCGATGGATCGATCGCAACGATCCGCAACCAAAACCTGTTGCTTGGCCTTGGCACCGCATTTGCGATGCTCGGCATCGGCACCGGTATCGTGCACTGGGCCAAGGCCCTCATGCCGGACCACGAGGTATCGGAAGAACGCCACGCCATCCGTACCGAGGAGGACCGGCAGGCAGCCGTGCGGATCGTCGAGGACATCGTCGAGGAAACCGGCATCAAGCGTCGCCCGCTGATCCGCAACACCCTTTTGGGTGCTGTGGCCCTGGCTCCCCTCCCGGCCTTGGCCGTGTTCGGTGACCTTGGACCCCGTCCGGACGACAAGCTCGCACACACCATGTGGGCACCCCAGGACGGCAAGCTCAAGCGCCTCACCCGCGACCCCGATGGAACTCCGATCAAGGCGTCCGACGTGACCATCGGTTCTGCGTTCCACGTGATCCCGGAAGGCCTCAACGAACTCCAGGAAGGCAAGCTCAACGCGAAGGCCAAAGCCGTCGTTTTGCTGATGCGCCTGAACCCGGAGGACTTGACGATTTCCAAGGGCCGCGAAACCTGGAGCTACAACGGAATCGTTGCCTACTCCAAGATCTGCACCCACGTCGGTTGCCCCGTTGCCCTTTATGAGCAGCAAACCCACCACCTGCTGTGCCCGTGCCACCAGTCAACCTTCGACCTCACCAAGGAATGCAAGGTTATCTTCGGCCCCGCCAGCCGTCCGCTCCCCCAGCTGCCCATCGCGGTGGACGCTGAGGGCTACCTCGTAGCCACGAGCGATTTCAAACAACCTGTAGGACCGAGTTACTGGGAGCGTGACGAGCATGAGCGCCTCATCAACAGCTGAAGTCCCCTTCGTACCTAAAACCAAGGTTGGCCGGATCACGGACTTCGTTGACGAGCGCGTCGGCGGATCCGGAATCCTGCGTGAATTCGGCCGGAAGGTCTTCCCCGACCACTGGTCCTTCATGTTCGGTGAGGTGGCGCTGTATTCCTTCGTCATCCTCCTGATGTCGGGTACGTTCCTGACGTTCTTCTTCGACCCGTCGATGGCTGAGACCCACTATTCGGGTTCTTACACCCCGCTGACAAATGTCGAAATGTCCGTCGCGTACAACTCGTCGTTGAACATCTCGTTCGACGTCCGCGGTGGCTTGTTCTTCCGCCAGGTCCACCACTGGGCGGCCCTGCTGTTCGTGGCGTCCCTTGGTGTGCACATGCTGCGTGTCTTCTTCACGGGCGCTTTCCGGAAGCCCCGTGAAATGAACTGGGTGGTGGGCGGCGTCCTGCTCATCCTCGCCATGGCTGAAGGCTTCACGGGATACTCGCTCCCCGATGACCTGCTGTCCGGTAACGGCCTGCGAATCATCGACGGTGTCATCAAGTCGATCCCGGTGATCGGCACGTATATCTCGTTCTTCCTCTTCGGGGGTGAATTCCCCGGTACGGCGATCATCGGCCGCCTGTACGTGCTGCATATCCTGCTGGTGCCGGCGATGATTCTCCTGATGATCGTCATCCACCTCTTCATGGTGGTTGTGCACAAGCACACGCAGTACCCTGGCCCGGGCCGCAACGACGGCAACGTCGTCGGTTACCCCCTGGGACCCGTTTATGCGGCCAAGGCAGGTGGCTTCTTCTTCATCGTGTTCGGTGTCGTCGCCCTCATGGCTGCGATGTTCACCATCAACCCGATCTGGAACTACGGGCCGTACGACCCCTCCCCCGTGTCTGCCGGTACCCAGCCTGACTGGTACATCGGCTTCGTCGACGGTGCCCTGCGACTCATGCCCGGCGTGGTCAACGACTTCCACTTCGAATACATCATCTTCGGCCATGTGCTGACGCTGAATGTGCTGTTGCCCGCATTGGTTCCGGCAGGCATCATTTTCACGGTGCTTTTCACGTACCCGTGGATTGAGCGCTGGATCACCAAGGACAACCGTGAGCACCACGTCCTGGACCGTCCTCGCAACGCGCCTACCCGCACCGCGATTGGTGTCGCAGGCTTTACCTGGTACTGCGTCATGTGGGCAGCGGCCGGCTCCGACCTCATCGCAACGCACTTCCACGTCGCACTGAACGATGTCACGTACTGGTTGCGCACCCTCTTCTTCATTGGCCCGATCATTGCGTTCATGGTGACAAAGCGCGTGGCCCTCGCACTGCAGCGCAAGGACCGTGAAATTGCCTTGCACGGCCGCGAAACGGGTCGCATCGTGCGCCTGCCGCACGGTGAGTTCATCGAGGTGCACGCCCCGCTGGACGACTACAAGCAATACAAGCTTGTGGGCTTCGAGTCGCCGTCCCCGTTGGCGGCCCAGCCGAACGAGCACGGCGTCGTCACTCCGAAGGAGAAGCGCCGCGCGGCACTGTCCAAGTGGTTCTTCGAAGACCGTGTTGCCCCGGCAACGCCGGCCGAGCTCGAAGCAGCGCACGGACACGGCCACCATGAGGCCATCGAATCCAGCGAAGAGCACAAGAGCCTTAGCCACTAGCGCCCGCAGATAGCAACGAGTGAGGGCCCCGTCCATGCGGACGGGGCCCTCACTCGTTGTGCTGCATCCGGGCGGTGTACCCCTGGCTTCGAGCTAGTGGGTGCGGTAGCCCGTGGATTGGCTTCTCGTGGACCGGACGCCCGGCCGCTGCAACGGAACCCACAACTTGTAGCGGTCAGCACGGTAGTACGATACGGAGTAGTCCACCATGGCACGGGCCACGAATGCGTGGCGCTGGATCTTGAGCAGCGGAGTACCGACATCCACGTTCAGTAGCCGCGCTGTGGATGGCGAAGCTGCGGTTGCTTCGATCATGTCCTCTCCCCACTCCATCACCAGTCCGTACTTTTCACTCAGCACGTTGTACAGGGACGTGGGAGGCGCCTCGTCCAAAAGACCTGGCACGCGGTGGGCAGGGATGAAGTTCTCGTCCACGCTCATGGGTTCGTTGTCCGCGAGGAGGAGCCTCCGGAAACGGACCAGCGGCGTGCCTTCCTCCAACTGGAGTTCCCTCGCCAGGAAGGCACTGGCGGCGATTTGCTCAAAGCTCAGGACCTTGGCAGCCGGAACCATGCCACGGCGCTGCATTTCCTCGCTGTACGAGGTGAGCTTCACTTGCAGGTCCAGCTTGGGTTTGCGGACGAAAGTTCCCAGTCCAACCACCCGTTCAATGACTTCCTCGCCGACGAGGGCATCAATGGCCTGCCGTACCGTCATCCTCGCGAGTCCGAAGCGTTCAGAGAGGTCCCGCTCCGACGGCAAAGCCGCGCCGGGCTTGCAGGACTCCGAGATGTAGCTACGCAGGATCTCGCGCAGTTGAACGTAGATAGGAGTGCCGCTCTTGCGGTCGATCTCCCCCGCGATACGTGCTGCTTCAGCAGGCACGGCGGACCCCGGCAAAGAAATCACTCATGAAACAAGCGTAGGCCAATCCACTCGCAGGTCTAGACCAGCCGTCCGCAACACACGGTGCGGCGGCGCTAGGCTTGTAGGGATCAAAATCGCAGTCGGCATCTGGCCGTACGAGTCAAAGGAGCCGGTTTGCCCGAGCACAAAGCCATCGTCGCCGCAAAGATCGGCCTCCATGCACGGGCTGCCGCCGTGTTCGTGCGGGCCGTGACGGCCACTGGCCTGCCGGTGACGATCCGCAAGCCCGGCCAGCAAGCGGTGGATGCCCGCTCTTTGCTCGAAGTCATGACCGAAGATTTCGGATATGGCTGCGAAGTGGTCCTGGCGGTCGAGCGAGAAGCGCTGCAAGCCGGTCGCACGCTGGATGAGGTCAACGATGCCTTGGTAGCCCTTTCGGCCGTGCTGGAGGCCCTGGAGGGCCCCTGAAGGGCAATTCCCGTGATGGCATAGCTTCTCAAACGGCATCCGGATACGACAAACGACGGCGGGGGCCCCCCCCACGGGGGGGGGCCCCCGGGGGGGGGGGGGGGGGGGGGCGGTGTGGGGGCGGTGGAAGAAAAGATGATATAGAGAAGGGGGGTGGTGTTTTTAAAAAAAAAACCCCCCCCC